>JBEKIK010000508.1:0-2624 GCA_050011795.1 Thermoguttaceae bacterium
AGTTCGGCGTGCGATTTGTCTTTCCAGGCCTTGGGAATGAACTGTTTTTGCGGATCGGCCCAAGTGTCGGAATAGTGGAAGTTCAAGAGAATTTTGAATCCCAGTTTTTTCGCTTCTTTCGCCAGCGCGATTGTATATTCCAGGTTGTTCGGCAGTTGCGTGGGAGTATGAAACAGCCTGAGCCGGATCCAGTTGTATCCGTGCTCCTTGAAGATTTGCAGACCCGGCTTTGCCTGCCCATTATCTTTGAAAACGGTTCCCCGATCCTCGGCCTGCTTGAGGAAGGAAAGATCGGCGCCCACGGCGAAATCGGCGGCTTTCACTGTTGGGCATATTGTGAAAAATATTATGAAATACCGAGTGAAGATTAGAATCGCCGCCAAATATGATCGTTGTGGATGTTTATAGATTATTTTCATTTTGTAAGACCTCTTTTTTTATTGTTTTGTGGGAGTGGTTTTTTCGGGAGGCGGCGTTTTGGGTGAAGTGGGCAAATTGGCACTGTAAGATTTCAGCCAATTATCTATTTGTTTCACCAAATCGGCTTGACCTTGCGTTCGGGCAAGGTTTAATGCTTTTTGAGACGCGGCAAAGGCCTGGGAGGGTTGGCGCATTCTGGCATGGGCCAAGGCCAAAACAAAATATGTCGTAGCGTCATTGGGCCGTAGGCGCAGGGCACTGTTACAACATACGATCGCCTTGCCGGGCTGGCCCGCTTCGACCAGTGTTGCGCCCATGTTTATGTACGTATCGGGGTGGTTTGAATTGAGCTGTAATGCTTTTTCGTATTGTTCGATCGCCCGTGGATATTGGCCGATAGCTTTATAAGCGTTACCCAGGTTGTTGTATGCTTCAATATTATTGGGCATTATCCGCAAGGCTTCTTGACAATGGCCTATTGCTTCCCGAGGATTACCCGTATTTAACAAGGCAACGGCCAGGTTGTTATGAGCCATGGGGAGTTCGGGGGCGAGTTTTATCGATTGCCGGAAATATTCAACCGCTTCTTGGCTTCGACCTGCTTGGACCAGTGCGTTTCCCAGGTTATAATTGGCCTCAACGTAGCCGGGATTGAGCAATATTGCCTTTCTATAATGATCCATCGCTTCCGATGATCGTCCTATATCGGACAAAGCTTTGCCCAGGTTGTTTTCAACTATATTGCAGTTCGGATTATTTTTTAGTGTTGTCTCATACAGTGTTATGGCGTCGCGGTACATTCCACATTGCCGCCAAGTTAGAAGCGAGCAAGATCCCATTGCCATGATGAGAACAATGGCTGCTGCCCAGCGTGTTTCTCCTTTCGCGCCCTGAAACCATGCGGCAAATCCCGCTGACGCCAGGGCAATGACCCCGATAATGGCGATGTGCTGATAACGATCGGCCACCAGGGAATATTTCATGAAATAAACATCCGTAAGGCCCATCGTTGGCAATAACGCCACACAGAAAAACCCCCAAGCAAATAAGGACGGCCGGCTCAAGCTCTTCCGATACGCCCACAGAATTCCCGTAACCGCCAAAGCGGCAAAAAGCGGCAGCCAGCAGAGAAATTGATTGACCGGAATGTCCCACTGAGGATAGATAAAGCTTAAATCGACCGGCAAAATCGCCTTGTATAGATAAAACCATATCATACTGCCCGCGCCCAAAATGCGGGCCACGAAACCAGCGTTGCGAAGCACTTCACCCGAACCGTGTGTTTGGAACCACACATTCACCGAAGTCATTATAGCCGCGACAATAAAAAACGGCGCGGTCCGCACTAAGTCACGCCACGTCAGAATACGCAGCCACCATACAATCCCCAAAAGCAGCGCCGGCAATACCGCCACGGATCCCTTGCTGAGCATTGCAATCAAAAATGCCAGCAGGCTGAGCCAGTACCAAAAATGAAAGGATGAAGGATGAAGTATGAAGGATGAAAATGTTTTTTCTCGTTCCCACGGTCCTCCGTGGGAACGGGCGGGTGCCATGCCCACGCTTGTCGTGGGCATGTCGGCCTTTAGATACCACAAAATCGAGAACAGAAAGAACATCATCGCCATCAGGTTTTTCCGCTGGGCGATCCAGGCCACCGATTCAACATTTACCGGATGCACGGCGAAGATAAGGGCAGCCAAGAAAGCCCCGGGGATTGCCAACTTCCGCAGGATGACCCAAATAAGCAACGCTTCGACAATGTGTAAAATCAGGTTGGTAAAATGGTAACCGGTCGCGTTCATTCCCCACAATCGCCATTCGATCCAGAATGTGGTATTGGTCGCCGGCCAGTAGTCTATCGCCTCAGTCGTGCACCAGAATCGGTAAAGGCCGCTGGATGTCCGGATTATATCGTTGTTCGTTAGAAGCCCGTCATCGTCCATGATGAACCCGCCGTTTGTGGAGGGAAAATAAGCGATAAAGGCAAGAAGAATGATAATCGCTATTCCGGCCGGCAAACGGAAATTTAACGCCGATGAGATTTTTTTATCCGGGCGGATCGAGGAAACGGCTTTGTTGGGCGATTTCTTGCGTTTTGACATCCGCGGGCAATCCGATACGGGATATGGCGCTTATCGACAAAATATATTATACCATTTCTCGAATGGAATATAACACGCAGTCTCAATTCGACCGGGCAA
>JBEKIK010000509.1:0-2638 GCA_050011795.1 Thermoguttaceae bacterium
CACCAGCAACGAACCGCCCTTGTTGCGCACCCAAGCGGGCGCCACGGCAATGGCGGTTGCCGAATACTTTCGCGACCGGGGAAAAGACGTCTTGCTGTTGATGGACTCGCTGACGCGCTTCGCGCTTGCACAACGCGAAATCGGCCTGGCGGCGGGCGAGCCGCCGGCTACCCGCGGATACCCGCCTTCGGTTTTCGCGGTCCTTCCCAAGTTTGTGGAGCGCGCCGGGCGAAGCCCGCAAGGCAGCATCACCGCTTTTTTCGCGGTTCTAGTCGAGGCCGACGACCCCAACGAACCGATCAGCGACGCGGTGCGGGGCCTATTGGACGGGCATACCTGGCTTTCGCGCCGCATGGCCTCGAAAAACCATTATCCGGCCGTCGACGTGTTGGAAAGCCTCAGCCGTTTGATGACCGAAGTGGCCGACGAGGAACATCTTCAAGCGGCAATGGCCGTCCGCGAACTGCTGGCGGCCTACCGAGAGCACGAAGATCTGATCTCCATCGGCGCATATCGCCGCGGCAGCAACAAACTCGTCGACGTGGCCGTGGAAATGCAGGACGAACTGAACCGCTTCCTGCGGCAAACCGTGCAACAACCGTCGAACATCGAAGACGCCCGCGCCAAATTGATTCAGTTGCATAAACAAATTACCGCCCGCCTCAACACCCAACCGCAAAAATAAAGACCAAAACAATAGGATTCTCAAGACATGGCGCGATTCAAGTTCCGTTTAGCGACGCTCCTGAAACTCCGCGAGGCCGTTCGCGACGAGCGCCGCGCCGAATTAGCCCAGGCCTATCGGGCGGACGACGTGCTTAACAAACTTTTGGAGCAGACGCGAACCGAATTGAACTACCTCGAAGACCAGTGCCGCAAGGCCGCCGGGCCGGGCACGATCGATATCGACCGGCTGATCGAAACCCAGCGTTACGAAATCCTCTTGAAACTCCAACAGCGTCACTTGAACGAACAGCGGGGAAGATTGGCCGCCGAAATCGAGCGCAGGCGCGTGGCTTTGCTGGCCGCAAACCGGGAAGTGCGCGTTCTGGAGAAGTTGCGCGAACGCCAACTCGAACAACATCAGCAGGCGGAAAACCGCTTGGATATCAAACGTTTGGATGAAGTAGCCCGGCTCCAGACCGCGGCGGCGGAGGAAGTCGTATGATCAAGCGATTACTCGGCGGCGCATGGATAATATTCGTGTACGCATGTGTCGGCACGATGATTTCACTAGTCATCATAATGACGTACTTGATTTCCGCCTGGAAAATCGATGACCAGCGCTGGCTGCGGATTATTGCCGCGGCCCAAGGCATTCAGCCGGCGGAAAGTCCGCCCACGCAAGCCAAAGGCGCGGGAGAAAAGGTTTCCGAACAGCCGTCTTTCGATCAGATCCTGGAAACCCGGGCTTTAAAAAGCCGAAACATGGAACTCCGCGAACAGGAACTGCGCAACGGCCTAGCCCAACTGCAACTCGAGCAGACCAAACTGGCTGAAGACAAGAAAAGTTACAAGCGACTGCGAGACGAATTCGACACCCAATTGTTGTCAATGCACGAAGGGTCGGCGGCCTCCGGCAAAGAGGAAGTGCGCAGCACGCTGGAAAACCTGAAGCCCAAACAGGCCAAGGCCTTGATCCTGGATATGTTGGAAAACAAGGAGATCGACGACGCGGTGACGTTGCTTTCGCCCATGCCCGACGCCAAGCGCGCCAAGATCTTCGGCGAATTCAAAACGGCCGAGGAATTGGAAAAACTGAGCGAAGTCTTGCGCCGCATCCGAGTCGGCTTGCCTTCCGCCAACCTGCCCGAAAACACCCGTAAACAACTGGAACAATTAAAAACCTCGCAACTATAAAAAGCGCCGCCATGTCAAATATCGATCTTAATCAGTTAATCGGATTGCCGTTGCTGGACACGTCCCTGGCCGAACCGGGCGCGGGAAATGCGCGCCCCGGCATCGGCGGATCGTTCGACGATTACTTGCAGCGAGCACGGTATTATTCAACCGACGCCGGCAACAACGGTACGAGCGCATCGGCGGGCAACGCCGGGCAGCCATCGGCCCAGCGGGCCGAAGAATCGTATTCCTCCCCGGCGCCGCCCCGGGAAAATAACGAAGAAGACGATAATAATGACGTTAATAATACTGATGGCGCGAAGTCCGCTAAAAAAGACGTCCGTTCCGCGTCCGAATGTCGGCAAGCGTCAAACGGCAATCCGGTGGAACAGGGAAAAACGGCTGCCCAGACCAATAAGGGCGAATCGGCCAATGCAAAAGACAAACACGACGATGGCGATTCTCCTTCGACGGATACGAACCAAAATAATGTTAACGCGCAAATAAACTCCGATGCCGCCAACGTAAAAAACAATTTGCCCTCGGAAGACGACGCCTCGGCGATGCAAGCTGAGCACGTTGCCTGCAAAGACACAAAGACAAATACTTTATCCGGCTCAAGCTCGTTATCCAAGACCGAATCGTTGACCGCGAACACGTCGCAAACCGCCGGCGCGGAGGAAGAAACATCAGTATCCTCGTCCATAAAGGGGAAAACATCGAAAAACTCCACCCTCGAGGAAGGGAAAATCGCGGGTGAATCATCGGCGGCACAGGCGGACGAAACCGCATCGAC
>JBEKIK010000510.1:0-2673 GCA_050011795.1 Thermoguttaceae bacterium
CTTTCACGCAATATCGTATCGCAATCATACCAGGAGCCAAGTGAATCGAAGGAAGCTTCGGCCGTGGTGCGAAGCGAATTGGAAATCGACGCATCGACGAATGAATCGCGGCGAGATATGCCGCCCGTGGCGATCGAAGGTTTTTGTCCCGTGGAATTAAGCCTGCACGGGCGTTGGGTGCAAGGCGATCCGCGTTGGACTGTGGTGCATAAGGGTTTTATTTACCGTCTTTCGGGCAATGCGCAGCGGCAGGAGTTTTTGGCCAATCCGGAGAAATACATTCCAGCCAACGGCGGATTCGATCCCGTGATATCGGTTATCGAAAAACGGAATGTTCCCGGACAGGTAAATTTCTGTGCCGCGTATAAGGGCCGGATTTACATGTTTTCCAGCTCGGGTACCCAAAATAGTTTCCATAATAATCCTGAACCGTATATCAGCGGCTCAACTAAATAATCGGCGGAACCTGGCGGTTTGCAGCCGCACTGCCCGGATTGTCGGCTGCTTGGGCGTCGGATCGAATCGTTGCGGAAAAACAAGGGGACGGCGCCGACTTGCCGTCCCCTTGATTGTTTACCGGGTGTCCTGAAAATGATATTTAGCCCGCCGTGAATACACGGCGGGTTAAAATTGAAAAATACTCCACGCGGCCCCCGGTGTATTCACCGGGGGCTAAATATAGCCGTTATTTGTCAAGATCGTGGATTTCCAAGAGCGAGTGGTGTACTAGAGTATTGTCCTCGATATAGGTTTCACTGGTAAAGCTCTTGATCGTGGATAGCACTTCCAATACGGTGCGCACCTGGGAAACGACCAATTCCTTCTGTCCGGCCATTTGTTCCTCGGGCAACTGCTCCAGGGCGTAATTTACCCAAGGCGTGACTGCGCCGACCAACTCGCTCCAATCGAACCAGGCGGCGATTGCCAGCGGACGGTCGGTCTTGGCCAACACCCCGCCGACCGTTAGCGGCGTTTCCTTCAAGAGCCGATCGGTTTGGACGGGCGAAAGGGTAATCACGGCCACGTTATCGGAAAGGCCCGCGTTGAGAACGATGTTTTTATCCACGCCCCATTGGTCCGGCAGGGGATACAAGTATACTGATCTGCCGGCGATTTTGTCTACTTTGGCCTCGGGCCATTTGAAATCTACGATAATTGCCTTGAAGTCCGAAGGCGCGTCTTGTTTGCCGATCAAGTCGATCAGGTCGTTGTACACGCCGCGGAATTCGCCGATTGCCTTCTTGAGCAAGTCGGGGTCGCTGACGCCCAAGAGCAATGCCGGTTCGATAAAGGGCATTTCTTTTTGCAGCACGGGCATTGACTGCTGGAGCTGTTTGCTTTTCAGTTTGGCGTCGATCACCAGGCCGATTTGTCCGTCGGCCAGGGCCGGAATCCACATATCGCGAGTGGCCGTGTTGAGGCGGCTGAGCAATGGTTTCAGTTCGGTGAGGAACGTTTCCACCTTTGGCCGGTCTTCGGCGGGCAGCCTTGGAAGGGCGAGTTCTTCCATGTATTTCCAGCCGATTTTTCCCCATTTTACCAGGCTGTCGTAATGCTCGATGGATACCTTTCTGCGGCCCACGATGCCCAGGATTGGATTGCCGCCCACGTGACTGAGTAGTCCCAAGGGCTTCGAGCCGTCCATGTGAGGATGGGTGCCCCAATTATATTGATAGCCCTCATATCCGTTGTCGATCAGGAAGTCGAAGGCCATAATCGCCCCCAACTTAGGCAGCTTATCCTTTATATCCGCGGTCAGTGATCCAAGGTCCTTGACGACTCGGCTGTTTTGCTCTTCGGAAAAATGGGCCAAGGGCACCATTTGATCGAGGAAGTCGCGCAAATCGTCGATGGTTTTCTCGTTATTATTGAGTTGCTCGATGAATTGCTTGCTGATATAGCTGATGCCGGTCAGCCGCCTATCGGCGTATTTTTCCAGGGGTTTGAACTCGGGCAGGTCGATTAGCCGATCTTTGGAGCCAAGATTTTTTATGCAGTCCAACGAAGAGCCGAATGAAATGAGCAAGTCTTTTTCGCGTACGCCCATAGCGAATACAAATTCCATTTTCTTGACGTGCTCGATGAGTTTGTCGAGATCGGCTTCATTGTCCATTAGTGGTATAAACTCGTTTCTGGGAAATTTTTCCCAAGGGATCATCTTGCCGTCCACGCGCAGGACAAGGAATTCGTCCTTGCCGATTGTTTCCCTGTTAAGATGCCCCTTTAGTTTTGGCAGGGCTTCCAAAGCCACGTTGAGGATCGTTTCCAGCTTTATAAGGGCTTCGTTCGCGGCAGAGGGTTTTTTCAGGCGAAAGCCGATGAGCACGTTGGGAAATTCAATGAGATCCTGGTGAGCGATCAGCGTATCCAATATCACTTTGGCGTTCACTTTTTCCGGGTTTAACCCCTGCGCCTTTCCGGTGGCCTGAAGAATGGCCGGTCTGTAATTCATGCCGGACATTATATGTTGCAACAATTCGATGAACTGGTTGCAGTTTTTGTCGCCGTATAAAAAGATTTCATTCGATCCCATGTCGGCGGCGAGGTTGATCAGTTTTTTTACCTCGGGATTTTGCCGCACTTCCTCGAAATGCGATACGGGACTGCCCGGCTCTTGGGCCTGCGCATTGTACTTGGCCAGTCCCATTTGGACCGAAGGCATGGACATGATCT
>JBEKIK010000511.1:0-2713 GCA_050011795.1 Thermoguttaceae bacterium
TGGTTTTCACCCAGCAAAAGTTCGCCAACTTCAAGGTGAAAATTACCGCGGAAATGTCGGGTCAAAAACTCGAACTCAAAGCCACGGCCATTTATGAAATTCCCGGACCCGGATCACAAATGAAGACGTTCAAGGCCCAGGAGGCCCTCTCCGCGCTGAATGATTTTGTCAAGAAACAAACCGGCATACAACCCACATTCGATAATTCCCCGGAAGGCAGCGCCAGGAAAAAAGCAGCCGGCAAAATTCTCGATCAACTGAAAAAGCAGATCGAATTCCTCAAAGACATGGACGAATTATATAAGGCATTGAACAATAAAGGCAAAATTCACTACAGGGTCTTCATTCCCCACGATAAATACAAGGTTGAATTGTTCACAACCCAAATTCCAGTGGTGGAACCGGCCGAGGTCAAGGAGGCCAACCAAAACTCCGCCGCCAAATCCGAGCCTGAGCAGCAACAGCCAAAGAAACCTTCCAAAAAGCCCGCAAAGAAAAAACCTCAATGAAAAGGAGTTTATACCGCGTTGAGATATTGTAACCATTTACGACTTGCAATGTAGCAGGCACACGGCGTGTGCCTGCTACATGGACGCAGGATCTCCGTGAACGATTACCATTTTTTTACCTCCGAGGAGCCATGACAATATCGCGTCTTTTTTCCCGATCCGTGCAAGGATTATTACGTTATCGCGTGATTTTGAGCACGTTTGCCGTTATCGGCGTATTGTTAGTGGGTTTTTTATTGTACGCCCAACAACTTAAGGAATATATCAGCGGCATCAAATGGCCGGATGTAAAGCTAGTAGATCCCGGTACTCCCGGCGGTCCGCCAAGCGATGCCATCGTACTCTTCGACGGTAAAGATATGTCGCAATGGGTCGACGGCGATGCATGGAAGGTCCAAGACGGGTGCGTGATCACCGCCAAAAAAGACATCCATACGAAACAAGCCTTCGGCGATTGCCAGTTGCACGTGGAATGGGCCACGCCCCGGGAGGTTAAAGGCAGTGGCCAGGGACGGGGCAACAGCGGCGTATTCCTGATGAGCTTGTACGAGGTGCAAGTTCTCGATTCATACGATAACTCCACGTATCCGGACGGTCAGGCTGGGGCAATCTACAAACAGCATCCCCCATTGGTAAATGTCTGCCGCAAACCCGGCGAGTGGCAAACTTACGATATTATATTTTCTGCGCCCCGATTCGACGAACAAGGCAAACTCGCCAAACCGGCATATATAACCGTTTTGCAAAACGGCGTCCTGATCCAGAATCACTTCGAGATAGAAGGCGCGACTTCATATATCGAAGCGCCTAAATATACTGCCCATCCGGCCAAGATGCCTTTACAGTTGCAATACCACAACAACAAGGTCCGCTACCGCAATATTTGGATTCGCGAACTATAATCCCTGAAAAAAACTGTAAATAACGGGACCGGCTCCAACCTGGGCCGGATATAATAAGTGAAATAGATACTTTTGGTTTTGTTAATTGGTTCGGCTGGTGATCTCAATCAGATGATAGCCGAATTGGGTTTTAATCGGACCGTGCACTTTGCCTAGTTCATCGCCGAAAACGACCTTGTCGAACTCGGGCACCATTTGTCCTTGACGGAATTCGCCTAAACTGCCCCCTTGCTTGCCGGAGGGACATTGGGAGTGTTTGCGGGCGATTTCGGCAAAATCGGCCCCGGCGGCGATTTGGGTTTTGAGTTCTTCGCAGGCTTCTTTAGTCGAAACCAGAATATGTCGGGCGGAGGCTTTTTTGGCCACGGTTTTTTCCTTTCGAATAAGACAAATTTTATCCCGCCGGCTCAGTGGAGTTGCTTGATTCCGAGGAAACGATTATTTCACAATCCGGGTAGACAAGCAAGTACTTGCCGAATATCACAGAGTTTTATTATCTGTGTATAATAGATAATAGGCGTTCCCATTGACGTCGGTCAATTCCGGCCGACAATAAATATGGGGGGTGTGATGAGTGAATTATCCGCAAACTCTTCGGCTTTCGACGTCCGGCTCACGGATAGCTTCCTGGCCATGGCCGAAGGCATCAATGACTTTGTATGCCTGGCCAGTTCGCACGGCGAGCCGTTTTATCTGAATCCGGCCGGCAGGCGGATGTTGGGATTGGCCGAGGAACAGGATATATCGGCCACCAGTTTGCATGACTATTACGCTCCCGAATCATGGGATCTGCTGCGCGACACGGCCGTGCCGGCGGTAAATAAAACCGGCCAGTGGCAAGGGTCTTGCCGCTTGTGCAACCTGCAAAACGGCGAGTTTATCGAGGTCCAGACCACCATGCTGCGGGTGAAATCGCCGGATGCCAATCGACCCACAACCTTGGCCATTATTCATCGTGAAATAAGCGATCGCCTGAAATTAGAACAGGCCTTGGCAGAATCGCAAGCGCGAAAACACGCCATTCTGGAGTCTTCACTGGATCCGATCATCACTATTAATCACGAAGGGATTATTACCGAGTTCAATCGCGCGGCCGAGCAAACATTCGGATATACCCGCGACAAAATCATCGGCACAAAACCCACCGACGTCTTGTTTTCCTCCAGCATGGGAGTAGGCGAGCAGGAACGAATCGAACGCTATCTCAGCGCCGGCGAGGGATCGCTATTGGGCCATAGGGTGGAGGTGACGGTGGTGCGGGCAAACGGCGAGAGTTTTCCGGCCGAAATGGCCATGACCATC
>JBEKIK010000512.1:0-2758 GCA_050011795.1 Thermoguttaceae bacterium
GCCTGCCTGTGCAAACCGCGAGGCACGCTGACGCTGGACACCGCCCTTTTGCCCGACGGGTACCACGAATTGCGCGTGGTGGCGGTCGAAAGCGGCTTGATCCAATCTCAAGGCCGCGCCGTCTTGCCCGTCATCATCGACAACCACGGCCGAAAGATCGAGGTCAAAGTCGCTTCCAAGGGCGCGATCCGGCCCGATAATCCCCTGATAATCGAAGTCAATTCGCCCGGCTCGATCGGCGTTAGCGTCCTGCAAAACAGCCGCATCATGGGCCGGTTGGCCGGCGAACAAGGGCAAATAAAAATCCAAGCCGCCGACCTCGGCTCCGGACCGGTGCGCCTGCAAACCGTGGGCTTGGGCCAAGGCGGCCCCAGCACCCACGTCATGGCGCTCCCTATCGACGTGTCTGTTGAAACATCAGACAATAATAATCCCCAATCCCCAGCCCCTAATCCCTAATCCCTAATCTCTAATCCCTAATCTCTAATCCCTAATCCCTCCCCTGTCATGCACGAACATTTTATGCAACTCGCCTTGGAACAAGCCCAGCAGGCGTTGCGAGAAGATGAAGTGCCCATAGGCGTGGTCGTCGTGCGCCAAGATAGGGTTATTGCCTCGGCTCACAACCAGCGGGAACAACTGCACGATCCAACCGCGCATGCCGAAATGATCGCCATCACCCAGGCGGCCGAGTCGATGCAATCCTGGCGCCTGGACGGGTGCACGCTTTACGTCACCCTGGAACCCTGTGTGATGTGCGCCGGGGCAATCCTCCAAGCCCGCATTCCCATGCTGGTTTATGGGACGCCTGATCCCAAGGCCGGGGCGGTTCATACGCTCTATCACATGCTCGACGACCCCCGGCTGAATCATCGCTGCCAGACCGTGGCCAATGTCCTGGCCGAACCATGCGCGGAGATTCTCAGCCGTTTTTTTCAAGCCCAACGCCGGTTGGGAAAAAAATAGCCAATACGTTGGGGGCGCAGTAATCCTTTATGGTAAAAATAGGTAAACCTGTAGGGTGCGTGCTTGCACGCACCCTACAATGGAAGCCAATAATCCTTTACTGCGCCCGACGTTGGGGGGGAATTGCCTTCCCGCACCTAAAGATTAAAATTAAGGAAGTTTGTTCGATAATTTCCAAATTTCTCGATCCCGGGAGTTCTACCATGTCTCTCTCGGTTTCGCGCAAAAATGTGGCCGGCATGCAGACCGGCGGCGATGGGCAGGAATTCTCGGCTGCCGGCGGCGAATTCCCCTCGTCGGTCGGGCTTGAAGGCCAGGCTCGATTGTCTTCCCGCAAAGACTCCGCATTTTACCGGCCTCCCAGTTCGGCTTTCGAGCGCTGGCTTTGCCGCGGTTTGCTTAAGACGCTCGGCGATCCGCCCGTAAGCCTGGTACTGTGGGACGGCAAAGAAATCGGAACGTCCGATGAGCGACCCCTGGCCCGGGTAATTATTGGCGACCGGCCCACGCTGCGGCGGTTGATTCTCGATCCCGAATTCCAGTTCGGCGAGACCTACAGCCAAGGGCGTCTTGAGGTGTACGGCGACTTGCGCGCATTCCTGGAACTTTTTTACCGTATGCGATTGCAATCTCGCGCAGCCCGGCGCCCCCTTAAAAAAATCTGGTCCCGGCTGCTGCACGCCCGGAGGCCAAACTCCATTTCCGCCTCGCGCGAAAACATATATCGGCATTACGACGTGGGCAACGATTTTTATCAACTCTGGCTCGATCCGCAGATGATCTATAGTTGTGCTTATTTCGCCCGGGAAGACATGACCTTGGCCGAAGCGCAACTGGCCAAAATGGATTACGTCTGCCGTAAATTGTGGCTCAGTCCGGGCGAAACCGTGGTCGACGTAGGTGGCGGGTGGGGCGGTCTGGCGCTCCACATGGCCCGACATTACGGAGTCGCAGTCAAGGCGTTTAACATCTCCAGGCAACAAAACGAATTGGCCCGGCGCCGCGCCCGGGCCGAAGGACTCGACGACCGGGTGGAATTCATCGAGGACGATTACCGCAACATCACCGGACGCTTCGACGCCCTGGTTTCCCTGGGCATGTTGGAACACGTGGGAAAACGGCACTATAGCGATTTCGGGCGCATGGCCGATCGCTGCCTTGCCCCACACGGGCGCGGGCTGATTCAAACCATCGCCAAAAACCAACCCGACGAAACCAATCCCTGGATCCAGAGGCGGATATTCCCCGGCGGCCACGCACCCACGCTCCGCGAAATGACCGACATTGTAGAACCCTTCGGTTTTTCCGTCCTGGACCTGGAAAACCTCCGCCCGCACTATGCCAGGACACTTGGGCATTGGCTGGAACAGTTTGAAGCCTCGGCCGACAAAGTGGAAAAAATGTTCGACGCTAAATTCGTGCGGATGTGGCGCCTGTACCTCACCGGGTCCTGGGCGGCATTCACCAGCGGCGCACTCGAACTATTCCAATTCCTTTTCGCCCGCCCCGCGCTAAACGAAGTCCCTAAGACGCGCACGCATCTGTATCGCATTTAGAGCGCATCAGGGATAAGAGTAGCGGGTGCCATGGCCACGCTGGCGTGGCCATGCAAAGGTTTTAGCGGGAAAACATGCCCTTGACGAGCATGGGCATGGCACCCAATATGCGCTCTAGAGCGCATCAACTTTAAGTATAGCGGGTGCCATGGCCACGCTGGCGTGGCCATGCAAAGGTTTTGCGGGAAAACATGCCCACGGCAAGCGTGGGCATGGCACCCAAAACGCTACAGTAA
>JBEKIK010000513.1:0-2808 GCA_050011795.1 Thermoguttaceae bacterium
CCGCCACTTTGTCCCGTGGCATTGGCCCCGGTACCGGCACCGATTTGGTCAAGGCGGAACTGGAAGTTCCGAAAAGCGTTGGCGTCGCCTTCACCCATTAGTATGTCCATTGGGTAGTTACCGCCGGTCGAAGTATTGATGCGATAGGCTGTATTCGTCGGATCAAATGAAAGCTTTACAATAGCCTCCATTGTGAATGCGCCGGGCGCCCCGGTGCCGGGAGTGCTTGAAAAGCTGAATGGCACTGCTTCAGTGTCAACGTTAGTTAGCGTCGTTGCAGCAAGGATTTCCGGCCGGTGTGGGGTAGTTGTCGCATTTGCATTACTTGCATTTATGGGTACTTGGGCATTGGCCGAAAAGTTCGCAGAAGTGCCGAACCCAGTATATGAAGCACTGCCCAATAGCGCGGGAGTAATTCCCTGGTTATTAAAACCGGCCCAGCTATAAGTGCTGGTGGCGCCAGAACCGGAAAGATTATAAGCGCCCAACATGTTCAGCGGCGTTGCAGCCGAATCAACAACCGTCGTAGACTGGTCTGGATCATCCAAGTGATATAGATGCAAGGTATCGGCATCGGGGGTGTACGGGCCGGCAATCGCGGCGAAGGCCGGTGCGTTCAGAATGCACAGGATTCCGAACATTAAAAGATAGACAAGTTTGATTCTCATAGCATTGCTTCTCCTTAGTGTACTAAAAAGTTACACAAATAAATGCGATCAAAAAATCGCGGGACGGATATTGTTATCCGCCAAGCTGTTGTGCGTGTGTTTTACTTTTTAACTACGCTTACGCAGCCAAAACATTCCCATTCCTAAAAAGCCGGTCAAAATCATGACGATTGTTGCCGGTTCCGGAATGACGGTCAATTGCCCTGTGCTTTCGTTAAATTGGTAGGTGGCGCCGTTGGCAGCATTGTCCGTCCAAATTCCCCCGCCAAGGTTGGTGAAACTTTGGAGGGTGTCTGCGACGGTGAAAGTGGCATCACTGCCGTAGATTCCCCCAGTGGGAGCAGCAACCGTGCTGGCTACAAGCTGCCAGACGTCGCCGATGGTGGTATCGGCGTGTGTCAAGTCGATCTTGAATTCGCCGTTCTCAGTGAGCATTCCTATTCCAGAGATGCTATTGGTCAGGCCATTGGTCGTGGGATCGAAATTCATCACGCTGCCGGCCCAAAATCTGAGCTGGCTTCTCCCAGGGGTGGTGGTGCCGCTACTGAAGATGATATTGCCCTCATAAGTGCTCAGCGCAGAAGTGAAATTGATCGCGCGGGTAGTAGCATCAGTATAAGCATTACCGACGTCGCCAATGTATATTGGTCCCGGCCCACTTATGAGCGAATCGATATAAACCTCACATTGGGCTGCGAATGCGCCACCGTTAGTGGTAACGTACATATTTCCGGCGAGGTGGCAGGTATCGGCATTGGCTCCCAATCCATCTCGGACAATTCCCTCGTCCAGGACCAGGTTGTTGACAGTAAGCGTCTGCCCGTTAGTCTTGAAAATAAGGGCATCATTAGTGGCATAACCAGGAGTAAAAGCGCCGTAATTCTGGCCTGATGTGGCAAGCGAGCCTGAAGAGTTTAATCCAATCCTTAGTTGATCGCCCGCAAAAGTGTAGGCGGTGCCGCTAGCCGGCCCTCGCAGTAGATAACCTCCAGTGTAATATACATTGCGATCAGTTGGGAAGTTTACATTGGACACAGGGGCGCCGGCAGGGGCCCATACAGCCGGCGCTACGCCGGCGGTATTAAACGCCGAATTCCCAAGGGCGTCACCACCTTGCAGGTTAAAGGCATAATCGACTGCCATTGCCGGCGTGTTCAGAATGCAAAGGATTCCGAACATCATAAGATAGACAAGTTTGATTCTCATAGCATTGCTTCTCCTAAGTGTAAAAAAATGTTACTCACATAAAAACGACCAAATAAATTGCGGATCTTCTGATTCCGCCTGCCGGACGTCTCCGCTGGAAACATTCACCACGAAATACTGCCTTCCGAAACGAACTTATAGAAGGACATCCTCAGAAGACATCGAGCAGCTTGTACTGTTAAAAAAGAATGGTCAAAAAGTCAGACCATATAAAAGAGCGCTGCCTCATTCTGGAATACAATTCGGTGGCTTAAAAAAAGTAATAGCAAACGCCTCAAGTGGGTGAATTACACACCAACTCATAGTTTTGATTTTCTCATGTGGAAATTGCTTTGTCAAGCTAATTTGTTAAAATTTATTAAAAATGGAATTTGCAAATTGTGGATCCAATGTCCCCTCTCCCTCTGGGAGAGGGTTAGGGTGAGGGCGATTGGCCGAAAAATGTCTTGCCTTGCTTAAGTGCTTTCTCCTTGCCCCTCTCCCAGAGGGAGATGGGAACAATTTGCAATTTGAAATCAATTTGGTTGCGGCCGTAGGCCATGCTATGGAATGGGTTAAATCCTACACAATCTAGGGGAGTGACCATGCGGGAATGGCGGTTGGTTTTCCTGATGGCAATGCTTGTGGCTAGCGCCGGCTGGCCGACCGCGGCTTTTGCCCCGGACGAAAGCAAGGCGGACCGTACGGTCATGCGCTCCGCACAAAAGCAGATCCACAGCCAGATCGTCGCCGAGCGGGTGGAGGGCGTCAAACGGCTGCGAGACGCGCCGGCCCAGGATGCCGTTAAGTTGATTGTGCCTTTGGGACTTACCGATCCTGCCGAAGAGGTCCGGCGGGCCGTTTATGAAACCCTCTTGGGATGGAAGGATGACCGGCAGATCGACGTATTTCTGTTGAAGATTCTGGAAAAGGAAACGCGGGCGAATAAGGGAGG
>JBEKIK010000514.1:0-2897 GCA_050011795.1 Thermoguttaceae bacterium
CTTTTTCCAAGGCCGGATTACCCAGCTTGGTTTCGCGTTTGATCCAATCGCGAAGCGGCTGGGGGATGGATATTTCCACGCCCCGGGCTTTTACCTCGGTCCGTTTTTGCAGCCACTCCAATACCTCGATTAATGCGGGAAAGCGGTTGATCCCCCGGCTTTTGGAATACAGGTTTACAAATTCGGCCGCCTCTCGGGCGTATTTGCTCACGCCTTGCAATTCCCAGTAGTTGATGATATTTGGAATAAAGCACTCCTTGTGCTTCAGTTCCATGGTGTCGAAGGCGCAACCGTCCGAATCGACGCCGACCAAATAGTCGTGTTTACGTGTAAATTCAAAGGTCATTTTCGATCCGCTTGTGGAATGTAATGGGGAAGTTTTTTCTCGGCAAAAATCGGTTTGAATCGCGTCAAGCGCTGACGGCCGTCGATTACCGGCAGGCTGAGCATTTCGCTGCCCGCCAGCGGTTTTGCATAACGTATGAAATCGTCGGTTACGTCATAACCGTTCCGGGCGATCCAATCGGCCGGGAAAGTCCGCTCGCTGTTGGCCACCTCGGGCAAAGGCACTTTATCATAGCGAACATTATAAATCGCCCCAGGCTCGCGGAGAATCGTGGCCATGAAACCGCTCAGGCCGGCGGCGGCCAATTCCACGGCCTTTTGACCTAGCCGGTAGGCCTCGTCCAGATCGACCGTCGAGGCGTAGGCCATGGAATGACGTTGATCCGTGCCCGCCACGTTGCCCCGTGCCGCCCCTTTGACGGAAAGTCCGGTTTGGTTGAGATAATTCACCACCGCCTGGCATACGGTGGTTTGGCTGGAGCTGAAAGAGGTGTGCCCAAAAGAGTCTTTTACCTCGCCCAGATTGCCCACGTCGAAACCCTCGCTTATCACCACGATGCACCGGCCGGAGCGACGCAATTGCTCGTTCACGTTTTCGGCCAGTTGGGCCAGCGTGCACGGGCTTTCGGCCAGGTAAATTTGCAGAGGCATTTCCCGGTCCGGATCGGCCAGTCGGGCCGCCGCCGGAATGAATCCGATCTTCCGGCCCATGACCTGCAAAACCAAAACCGGATCGGCGGGACATGACCCCATGTTTTCCTCATTTGCCGTTTGCACCTTGTGCATCCAGTATCGGGCAACCGAGCCGTAGCCGGGCGTATGGTCGATCAGTTTGAATTGGCTGTCGCCCACGTCGTTGTCGATCGTCTTGGGCACTCCCACGGCTACCAGGTCCAATCCGTGTTTTTGAGCTAATTGGGCGATCTTGTTCGCCGTATCCATCGAGTCGTTGCCGCCGGTGTAAAGCAGGTAACCAATATCGTGTGCTCTAAAAATCTCAATGACCCGATCGAAATCCTCGTTTTGGTGAGATTTAAGTTTGTACCGGCAGGTGCCGATCGATCCGGCCGAGGGCGTGTATCGCAACAAGGCCACTTCCTCGGCCCCTTGAGCCGACAAATCGAGCAATTCCTCTTTCAGTACGCCCTCGATGCCGTGCCAAGCGCCGTAGACCGTGCCGATGGCCTGAGAGTCGCGGGCGGTTTCGATAATTCCCCGCAAACTGCTGTTTATCACCGGCGTCGGCCCTCCGCTTTGGGCGACAACCAGATTTTGCTTTTTGCCCATAATTTCCCTACTTACTTACAATTCTTTTCGTATTTTCATACTTTAAGCTACGAAAAGTGGGATTTTACTAGGCATATGATCAGAAAGCAATAAGAGGTTCAAGCCGCGGCGGCAATATCTGCCACAACTTTGATAGGCATTGATTGCACATCTCGAATGACCATCTCAATCAACATCTCTTTTGCCTGGTCAAGGATCTTTGAAATTCGAGTGGGATCGAGATGCTCGATGACATTATGCTGTTTTAGAATATTCTCTAAAGGAAAAGTTGCGTAAGCCCTAACATACCCACGCAATTGCTCGGGAGGCAAGGTCTTCGATTTATCGATTACCCGTAGAGTTAGTGTGGTTCGGCACTGGCGGGCAATATCTATAGCCACGTCTTCGATTTTCTGTTTTGCGTACCTGGCAGATAACAGGTTAATCCAATGCTTAATAAGAGAGTGTATCATGTGTCGGGCATCCTATCGAGTGGAAAATATCAGTGATATAGAAAAGTTTTCTACGAAAGTGCGTATTACAAATCGTGTCAAATGACAAATAACCTTAATTAGATCTGAAAGTTCCATTTTATTGTTTTGTCTTTAAGTAAATAGGAAAGATGAGATAAATGCGCAAAGTAAATTGATGTAAATTGTTTGCACTTACCCCCCCTATTAACATTGTTTAAGAAGATTGAATTCCTTATGGCTGTACCGAATATCCCTGTCCTAAAAAAAGGAAAAATCAGATAAGGTTCTCAGGACTTGTCAGCCGACTTGTTGATTGATACAGTTTGTGACAAGGCGCCGTAGCCAAGTGGCTAAGGCAGCGGATTGCAAATCCGCCATCGTCGGTTCGACTCCGACCGGCGCCTCTTATTTCCCGGAATATTGCTAAGGTTTAGAAAGCACTGACATAGTTTTCTGCCGGCGGGAGTTCTCTCCCGACCGGTTTTTTTGTGCTTTTACACACCTTTTAAGTAGCAAAGGTTGATAAAGAGAAAATATTTGTTTAGAAAATTTATCCGCAAATGGATTGTGGGGTATTTGCACCCGGCACGAATTGGGTAAGATGATATCTTTTTACTGGCATTTAAGAGGTTCAAGGAGAGATTTCCGCGAATTGTACAGTATCATCCAATTTTTTTGTGATAATTATCATCCCACGTACCCCACAAAAATGGGGGCAAAAATTTGAAAAACCTATATTAAAAGTATTAACGATCAGCAACACTAGTGCATTGTCAACCCATAAAATTGGGATTATTGTTTCAAAATGCGTCG
>JBEKIK010000515.1:0-4176 GCA_050011795.1 Thermoguttaceae bacterium
GTCGGTTCGCCATCGTTTTGCTCCTTTAGGGGGTGATCGCTAAAGGCTAGATGGCTTTATGCCCTAGGTTTCACGAACCTTCCATAGCATCAGGCGGATATGTTCCTGCCAGCCGGAAGGCTTTCCGTTCTTGACGTAATAAGCTTTGGACAAATTCCCAATACGCGGCGGCCAACACCGTTATGGTAATCTGCGATTCGGCCTTGAGCATTGGCAGGGCGGTGGGCCTTACTGCCAGTTCGGCAATGAAGGCGGCGTAGCGTTCCCTGCTTTTCTGGCTGTTCCACTTGCCGAGATAGCGGCGACGGCCTTTGATTTGTATAAAGGCTTGGTCTGTGCCTTTGTGATGCCGATACTTTGGCACTGCGGAAACGGTCGTTATAGACATGCAGCACGTCCTTTCAGTCGCGGGGGTAGTTACTACCCCTTTTCGCCTTGACTTACAGGCCGCACTGCCGACCACCGTCAGGTATCTTAACTATGGATTCGGCAAAGAGTTATGGAAAGTGGCGGGGACAGGATTTGAACCTGCGACCTCGAGGTTATGAGCCTCGCGAGCTACCGGACTGCTCCACCCCGCGGCACGTATTTATTTATTTTAACGGTTAATCATACTATCGAATCTTACAGTTTATCATATTTCCATTCCATGTCGAGGGCCATGCCCAATCAATTTGTTAAAGTCAGATCTGTTACCAATTTCCCCAAACGGGGGGCGAAAAAACACAACCTAATCTATTTAGGTGCGATGGTCAGGAGTCCGAGGTCAGCGATTAAAATAGAAACTGACCGTTTTATGAAAAATCCTGAACTCCGAACCCTGCCCACTGAACCCTGAACCCTAACTTTTGCCGTTTGTTATTTGCCGCATCGCTTCATAGGCAGCTACTGCCACGCTCACGGCCAGATTCAAACTGCGTACATGTTGATGTATGGGAATCCGCAGGCAGCGATCCGCATGGGCGGCAAGAATTGAGGGCGGCAAGCCCCGCGTTTCGCTGCCAAAAATCAACACGTCGTCTGGATCGTATCGGGCCTGCGTATAAAGCCTGCTTGCCGTCTTTGTGAAAAACCATGGCCGGAACTCGGAAAATTGCCGGATAAGCACCGCCCAATCGTCGATTACCTCCCAATTAAGATGCTCCCAATAGTCCAATCCCGCCCTATGCAAATGCCGATCGTCGAGCCGAAACCCCAACGGTCTGACCAGCCAGAGTTTGGCCTCCAAGGCCGCGCAGGTTCGCCCCACGTTGCCGGCGTTGTAGTGAATTTCAGGCTCGAAAAGGACAATGTTTAACACGTTGGCCGACGGTTATCGGTTTTCGGTTATCAGTAAAAAGTTTTCAGTTTTCAGTTTACAGTTTTCAGTTTGCGGTTTTCAGTTTGCGGTTTTCAGTTATCGGTTTATGGTTATTAGTGGGCAGTAAACTGCCCACCCCTAATAATCCGCTATCTGCTGTTTTCATCCTTCATCCTTCAGGTTTTACAATACTCCTTTCACGGTTGCCAAGCCCAGCGGTTCACGGCTGGCGAAAGGCTCGCCGTATTTTGTGCCGATCGACCAGCCCCACAGGGCCGCTTGATCGCGGACCTGGTCCAGGAAGGTGGGCGGTTCTTGCGGCCGGCCTTCGATAAACTGGCTGCGATAGCAACTGATTGCCGAGAGCTTCCGCTGCCAAAATTCGCTGATGTCCAACACGAACGCCGGTTGCGGAATCATCCGCAAATGGAAACAGTAGTAATAGAAAATCCGCCGGGGATAATGCGGTTGGCCGGACAGGTCGGTCTTGGTCAGTTTCGACCAGAATCGAGCGGCCTCGATAAGTTGCGTGGCGGCGACGTGGTCTGGATGGGCGTCGATCCAATATGGGGCGAAAATCCATCGCGGCCGGGTCTGACGGAACACGCCGGCCAACTTCGCCCGGGCCGAAAGCGTGGGTTCCAAGCTGCGATTCGGCAGTCCCAAGTTTTCCCGCCAATCCAAGCCCAGAATTTCGGTGGCGGCCTGGGTTTCCCGGATCCGGGTTTCTGGGGTTCCACAGGGCGTTGGCTCGCCGGAGGTTAAATCTAAAACTCCAAGCCGAAGCCCTTCGGATTTGAATTTTAGCATGGCGCCGCCCATTCCAAGTTCCGCATCATCCGGATGGGGGGCAACAACCAGAATGTCTAGTTCAGTGTTTGACATAGGACTAAGGGATATTATTAAGGATGAAGGATGAGGGATGAAGGATGAAGGATGAATATAAGTATTTGCCTTTCGGTGAGTTACGTCTGCAATATCAATCGGATTGAAAGTCAAAAATGCCGGGGGTGATACGAGATTAGCGTTTATCTATTGTACCGGCAAAACTGGACTGGACACAGGCTGGGGGTTTTGCGAAACTCCCGCCCCTTTTCCAAGTATCCTTTTTGGTCACAATCTGCCATGTTCGGAACCATCCGCCATTTTATCTGGAAGTGTCGGCTTGCCTTGTTTGGCGGACTTGCGGCTGCGGCGGTTTGCCTGGGATCGTCGGGCTGTGCAAGTTGGAACCTCCGCGGCGACGGTTGGCAGGATGATTCGCTGTCATCCAGCATTCGCCAGGCACGGCCGCCGGCAAAAGAATCCGAATTCTGGAGCTTTAGCAATAAAGCCCGGCAAATCGAAGCGGATTGCGGGTCGCAATAATTAGCAATATTCGGCCGATTAACCCCCCTCCGCGATGTTTTTTCCATCCACTTGATACCGCAAGGTATAATTGTCGGTTCTGCCAGAAATGACGTATGCCAGCCGAAAACCGAGTAATGTCCATGCCGACAATCTCCACATGCCCGCGTTGCTCGCGTATAGTTGCTATTCCCGAGGGGTTGGACGCAACGGCATTGGTTCGTTGTCCCTTGTGCGGCGCCGAATATCCGCTCGACGCGGCAATGGAGTTGCTCCCTCCCAAACTGATTCCGGTGGAAACGTTTTCACTTCTGGGCCATGGCGCGGGCGAACAGAACAAAGACAGCCCGCACTTGATCTTTGCTCCGGAAGAAAACGAAGAACCCGTCAAAACGACGGAAAACCCGCTCGACGCCGAAGTGTGCGATCTGATCGCCAAGCACAAACAGGGGACCGAGGAAAAATTTTCAAATCAAACCGAATCGCCCCCACTTCGGGGCCGAGTGCGGCGCAAACCCAAAAGCTTGCCGCGGATCTTCATGGAGATTGTTTTCGGCGGAGTGGTTGGGATTACGATTGCATATATTGCACTGGCATGGATCATGGGTTCGCGGTTCGATTTGCCCGCGCCGCCAAGGGTTTTAAAGCCCGTATTGCGATTTGTCTTGCCCGATAGAGTTTGGGCGGAAAACCAGACGACGAGTAAAAATCCTTAAAAGGCTGTAGGAAAGGATGAAGGATGAAAACAGTGGATAGCGGATAATTAGGGGTGGGCAGTTTACTGCCCACTGATAACCATAAACTGATAACTGTAAACCGTAAACTGTAAACCGTGAACTGAAAACTTTTTGCTGATCGCTGATAACTGAACTCTGATAGCCGAGATAATCATGCACGTCGAAATCGGCAAAACGATTTTAGAACTTTGTCAGGGCGACATCACTCTGCAAGAAGTGGATGCCATAGTCAACGCGGCCAACAGCCGTTTGGCTGGCGGCGGCGGGGTGGACGGCGCGATCCACCGCCGCGGCGGACCGGCAGTCATGGCCGATACTTTCGCCCGATATCCTCAAGGCTGCCCCACCGGTTCGGCCGTTATTTCCATCGGTGGCAATCTTCCGGCAAAATATGTGATCCATGCCGTGGGACCGGTGTGGGGTAGCGGCCGGTACGGCGAGGCCGAATCGCTGGCCTCGGCATATCGCCGCAGCCTGGAACTGGCCGTGGAACACGAGTGCCGCGGCATCGCCTTTCCCGCCTTAAGCACCGGCGCTTATCGCTACCCGATCGATCTGGCCGCCCGAACCGCCCTATCAACGGCCATCGATTTTCTCACCAAACACGGAAAGCCCGAATTAGTTCGCTTCGTGCTTTTCGATGCCGCCGCGTATAATGCCTTTGCCGCCGCGCTGGAAGAACTGATGAAAAAGTGATTTTCGCTATCAGCAGTCAGCCGTCAGCAATCAGCCATTAGCAGCCTATCATTATCAGACAGCGGGCAGCGCGAAACCGCAAGCGGTTTCATCCAA
>JBEKIK010000516.1:0-4337 GCA_050011795.1 Thermoguttaceae bacterium
TCAGTCCCCTCTCCCTTTGGGAGAGCCCCTAATCAAGTCCCCTCTCCCTTTGGGAGAGGGCCAGGGTGTGGGGCGATTGGCAAGGGACGAAAATAGGGGGCAGGGTTCAGGGTTCAGGGTTCAGGATTCAATGCCTCCAAATGACCTCCAGTCACCGGCCTCCGGCCTAAAGCCCATTATCGGCTTCCGCGTACACCTGATCGAGACCGAAGGACGTCACGCCCAATTGGGTCTGCGCTCGTTCCGTCCGGTCGCCTCCGCGCGGAAAATCGAGCCCGGTAAAACATCGCTCATTAATTTGCCGATCGAGGGCGATAAAATTAACATCACCATGGGGCCATATCAGTCGATCGATGTGGAAGCAATATTTGCCCAATAAACTCACAATCGCCGCTTGCGGCTTAACGCGTGATAAATGTCGAACAAAGCGCCAAAATTAATTCTTTTTCCCGGCCTGGGCACGGATGGGCGGCTGTTCGAGCGGCAGCGTCCGGCCTTTCCCGATTTATGGGTCCCGCCTTGGATTCCGCCTCGCAATAAGGAAAGTCTCGCCGATTACGCCGCGCGAATGGCCGAGGTCATCGCCGGGGACTGTCCCGATTTTTGCGCAGCAAAAATGGGACCGTCCCCTTCTTCCCTTAGCCGTGACTTTATCTTAGGCGGCGTTTCCTTGGGAGGAATGCTGGCTTACGAAATTGCCCGGCATGTAAAACCGCGGGCCGAGGTCCTAATCGCCAGTTGCCGGACGCGGATGGGAGTAAACGGATTTTTACGAACGGCGGGTAATATTTTTTGGCCGATCGTGCCGACCGGTGCTCTTAAAGTCGCTAAATTCGTCTCATTGCCGGCGCTGCGGATGTTCGGCTCGCTCATGCCGGAACATCGCAGGCTTTGCGCAAAGATGTTCTCCGAGTCGGATCCCTGGTTCACGCGCTGGGCGGTATCGGCGATTTTGAACTGGAATCCGGAGCCCCTCGAGCAAACGCCGATATTTCAAATTCACGGGTCGCACGATCTACTCATTCCCGCAAAATACGTCGAGCCCGACGAACTACTCCCCCACGGCGGCCATCTAATAAACCTCACCCACGCCGACGCGGTGAATGCGTTCATCCAGGGTGTTGTTGCCAAAGCATAACCATGATGATAATATATATTAATCTACTGGAAAATACTTTTCGGGAATGAGATACAATGGAACCTATTCACATTGAAACCATAGTTCAAACAGACGGCGAATTACATCTATCAGATCTGCCTTGTCATAAAGGTGATCGAGTAGAGGCGGAGATTGTCATTCGCAATCCCGCGGAGGATCAAAATCGAGCGGCCGCGCGTCAGCGTTTTCTCGAACGCGCGCGTCAATCTAAATTTCGATCTGCCGGTCCTTATCCCTCCCGCGACCAGTTACATGAACGCGATTGATACCAATATTCGTCTATGATCATAACCATCGACGGGCCCGCCGGAGCGGGAAAAAGTTCGGTTGCCCGGGCGCTGGCCAGGAGGCTGGGATTCGCCTTCCTCGATACCGGGGCGATGTACCGCGCGGTGGCCCTGGCCGGGAAACGCAAAGGACTGGATTGGGATCAGCCCGGCGATCTGGCCGACCTGGCCCGTCAAATAGATCTATACCTGGAAGACGATCGCATCTATCTCGATGGCGAGGACGTGAGCGAGGAAATCCGCACCTCGGCCGTGACTGCCGTCACCCGGTATGCCGCCGACAATCCGCAAGTCCGCCGGCATCTGGTCGATTTGCAGCGGGCGGCGGCAGAGGGAAAAAACATCGTGACCGAGGGCCGCGATCAGGGGACCCTGGCTTTTCCCAACGCCGAGTGTAAAATCTTCCTAACGGCCAGCCCCCTGGAACGCGCCCGTCGCCGGCTACGCGATTTGCAAGCCAAGGGTGAGCCGGTCGGCATCGAACAAGTATTGGCCGCCCAAGCCCGCCGCGACGAGGAAGACTCCTCCCGGGCCTTAGGCCCGTTGGTTCCCGCCCCGAACGCAGTCGAAATCTCGACCGACGGCCTTTCGCTCGAACAAGTAGTCGATAAACTGGAAAAAATCGCCCGACAACGAGGATACTTGGGTGAGCATTAAAAATACCCAACCCTGATTAAAAATGACGAATGTCGAAATCCAAATGACAAAAGAAGCTTGAAGGACGAAATCCTAATGGCAAAATATCTTATTCGACGTTCAGATTTCGTCATTCTTTCGTCATTCGACATTCTTTTGTCATTCGACATTTCGTCATTCGTCATTAGTATTTCGTCATTAACTATCCCCTATCCCCTGACCTCTGCCCTCTGACCCCTGCCCACTGTCACCCGCCCATGTCCCAGCATTCGTTGCCCAACCGCTTGTGGTATAACTTCCTGCGGATGATAGTGCAAATTACCGGGGTGCTGGTGTTTCAGGTTCGCCACACGGGCCAGAAAAATATTCCAAGCCAAGGCGGCGTGCTGGTGGTGCCGAATCACCAGAGCCATCTGGATCCACCCCTGGTCGGCATGGGCTGCCGGCGACACATGAATTATCTTGCCCGCGAAAGCCTTTTCGTCTTCGCTCCGTTTGCGTGGCTTATAAGATCGATCAATGCCATCCCCATCGACCGCGAGGGATTTGGGATTGCCGGCATCAAGGAATCGCTCAGGCACCTGAAGCGCGGCGAAATGGTCCTGATTTTTCCAGAGGGGACCCGCACCCCGGACGGCGAAATAAAACAATTTCGGCCGGGTTTTACCAGCCTGGCCGTCAGGTCCCACGCGGCGATCCTGCCCGTGGCAATCGCCGGGGCGTTTCAATGCTGGCCCAAGAGCCGGACGTTCCCCCGCCCGGGCAAAATCCGCGTCCACTACGGCCAGCCCGTTCTGCCCCAGGAATACGAAGGCCTGAACGAACAAGAACTCATATCTCTGGTGGAAAAGCGCGTTCGACAGTGCCATGCATTGGTTTTAAGGCAACTGGGAAAATCTTCTCCGAGCTAATGCCAAATTCTCAGCCACCCCCCGATCTATGGGATTATTGAATTGCTTACCATTGTCTTTATCCATCCACCCTGATATATTTGCAAGATTATCCGCAGGTCGCTGTTACGGTCCCTTGCGTCGAGGGCCGCTCCCGGCGGAGAAAACCTCTAACCTATTTAGGACGTCTAACAAAATGGGGACCGGCTCTCGGCGCTTCCCCAAATACTGCTGAAATCAGGACAAGGATAGGGTGCCTGTCCCCATTTTGTTAGACAGCTATTAATGTATGGTTGACCGAATTTTAATCAGATCATTGGATCTTTCAGAAGAAGATTGGCAGAACGAGCTAAACGACGCCATGGAGGGCAACACGCCCGAGGACATCGACTGGACTACCCAGGAGATGGACCTCAATCAAATCGTGCAGGGCAAGGTTTTGCGTGTGGAAGGCGACGTGGTGCTCGTCGACGTGGGATATAAAAGCGAAGGCATCATTTTCCGCAGCGAGTGGGAGGAAGGCGAAACTCTGCCCGCCCCGGGCTCGATTGTCAAAGTCCTGATCGAGGATGTGGAGGACATCCACGGGCTTGTCGACGACACCCGCGGCATGATCACCCTTAGCAAGCGCAAGGCCGAAAAAATCGAGGCCTGGATGAAGGTGATCGAGACCGTCCACGAGGGCGACGTGGTCACCGGCATCGTCACGCGCAAGATCAAGGGCGGGCTGCTGGTCGATATCGGCGTGAACGTGTTCCTGCCCGCCAGCCAGGTGGACGTCCGCCGGCCCACCGACATCGGCGATTACATCGGCCGGACCATCCAGTGCATCGTGCTAAAAATCGACGAAGCCCGGCGGAACATCGTCGTCAGCCGGCGCGCGCTTATCGAGTCGGAACGGTCGGAGAAAAAATTGCAGCTCTTGGCCGAATTGGAAGTCGGCCAGCGCCGCAAGGGGATCGTCAAAAACATCGCCGAGTTCGGGGCCTTCGTCGACTTAGGCGGCATCGACGGCCTGTTGCACATCACCGACATGAGTTGGGGACGCATCAATCACCCCTCGGAAATGCTTTCCATCGACCAGGAAATCGAAGTCCAAATTTTGCACATCGACCACGAGCGGGAAAAAATCGCACTGGGACTCAAGCAGCGCACGCCCAGCCCATGGGAAAGCGTCGAAGAAAAGTATCCCCTCGGCGCACGCATCAAGGGCCGCGTGGTAAACGTGATGAGCTACGGGGCGTTTGTCAAGCTCGAGGAAGGAATCGAGGGCCTGGTGCACATCAGCGAGATGTCCTGGACCCGGCGGATCAGCCATCCCAACGAACTTGTGCAGCCCGAGGAAGAAATCGAAGTCATCGTGCT
>JBEKIK010000517.1:0-6137 GCA_050011795.1 Thermoguttaceae bacterium
GAACGGCGTGGTCTCGATTTCCGGCTTGACATACTTCCGATTGACTTCGCGGACTTGGCCCCTGGTGAGTCGGATGAAGTGGGCCAACCTGGTTCTCGCCCAGGAGGCCGCCATACCACGACGCAGACGACCGATCCAACCTCCATCCATGCGCGCACCGAGTCCTCTTATAGTTTTGCCGACAAGGCTGCGGTCGATGCCATTGATGAACATCCGTCCGAGGGTGAGAAGGGGCAGTCTCCGGCCGGTCCACCACATGCCGCCGACTATGGCCGCAACTACCGCCGCGAGGACTGCGAGTATCGCGCTGGTTGGCGTCCAGTGCAGGTTCTGGAAGTACGCGATTGTGTCGCACCAAGCACCCTTTGGATCGGAGAGGATGGTTGGGAACACGGCGCTGATGCCATAGAGCGTAGACGTTACGATGATGGCTATGACGATACTGATATTGGCAATGTTTTCCCAGGTAGTATTCACATAGCTACCCATCGTCTTCTTGTCATTGAGCAACAGGATCAGGAAGACCAGGGCGGCTGGCAGCAAGGTTGTGGCAATGACCTGGACAAACAAGGTGATCAGCACCAGCGGTGCGTGAGGAATCAGCACCACTGTTCCGGCCAACAGCAGATCAAAGAAGTAATACGCATAAAACCAGGGCGCTTCACTGATCTTGTGGTTCAGGGAATGTGCCCAGCCGAAGACTTCGCCAAAGGCCCAAGAACTGGCCAGCGAAATGCACACCGCGCCAAGCAGACCGGCGTCGAACAGACCAATGGCGATCACAGTGCCGATGAACTTGCTCTGAGGCATGATTGCCCTGGAGGCTGCCGCTGCGTCGTCGATCTCCTGCCCTTTTAACAGCGTGCCGCAGACGATGATCAAGACCATGGCTACCACCACCGTCAGGAAAGCGCCAATTGCCGTATCGAACTTCTCGAACTTGATGTCCTTCTCTTTCAGGCCCTTGTCCACCACGGAACTCTGCTGAAAGAACAGCATCCATGGCGCGATGGTCGTGCCGATATTGGCCATCAGTATAAAAAACAGTTCGTTGGTGAACCCCCCCGGTGGCAACGTAGGAATAAATGTGTACTTGATAATGTCGTGGATGGAAGGCTGAATCAGGAACGCAGCGGGAATGTAGATCAGGTTACCTACACAGAAAATCAGGGCGATCTTCTCCCATGTCCAGTATCGTCCCGACAGAATCATCCCTCCCATAATCAGCCAACAACCGGGGACCGTGAGCCAGGGTGGTATGCCGAAGATGCTCAATGCCGCAGTCATGCCGATGAATTCGGTGATCATCGTCAGCCAGTCGGTCATAACCAAGTCCAACAGCGAGAACCAGCCCCAGAAACGCCCGAATGCCGCGAAGATTGCCTCTGCATGGCCACGTTTGGTGACTGCCCCCAAGCGGACCGTCATCTCCTGCACGTAATAGGCCACTGGGCCAAGCAGGACCAGGAACCACAGCAAATACAAGCCGTACTTAGCGCCGGTAGTGGTGTAGGTGGTGATCCCGCCCGCATCATTGTCGGCCACCATGACGATGATGCCCGGCCCGGCAATGACGCAGAACAAACGTAGTGTTTTGACGCATCTGCGGTATGCGTAGTATGACTTTGCCCCAAGACTCATGCTAGACCCATTGGGGCGACCGACATCGCTGGCTCGTGCGGGAGTGGCCGGCCTTTCGGCAACAGCCCCTCCGCCATTGGAATAGTTCATGGCTGGGTACTCCTTTTTATCGCTGAACAAACAGCGGTTGTAGACTCACACGTTCATTTCGAGTTGTGGTTTGCAGAGGTCATCCGTATTCATCATTCATGACTGGACTACAAATCACGCCAGGGGATTGCTGTTCTAGGCAATGATCTTGTTGCGATTGAATCACTCCCCAAGCGGCAAAAGCCGGGGTGTGTGGCTAGTCGGAACTTTGACGATATGCACTTGGCAATCTCTAATCGAGATTTCGCCCCAAGCACGTGCCAGGATCGGCATAAGGTATGTGGATGATTTCAGCGGCGAAATCGCTCAGCCGAAAACGGGACTCAGCAGCAAAGAATGCTGGCTGAAGGAGGGCTGTGTTCGTAACGATATTCCACTTTGCAGGTAGCCGAAGAGTGCGTAAGAACAGGATCTGTCCTATCATGCCTGGCATAGCGAAACAGGAGTGTCGCTACGGTCAGATAATGGAAGATACTCGCTTTCAAAGAATGGTTCAGTGCTGTGTCGCTGGGCGATGTGCGTCGGGCCAAATGGTACGACGAAGATCGTCGATCGGCACTGCGGTAAGCGTAAAGACCCTGGAGAGGTGTCAGTTCTCCCGGCCAGAAACGACTGGGCGGGCTCTTCATTATTCTGTCCTCCTGATTAATCCGGCCGCCCTTCGAGGCCGGACAGAGGATCAGTCTCTGTCACATCATTCTGGCCCGCAAGCGGCGGCATAAATGCCGTATAGATATGTAAACACTTGGATTTTAACGGCAATGTGCTCAGAGTTGCGGGCACAACTACCACTAAGATCGTCCACTGAATTAAGACCTCCAGGAAATGAAAAACCGCTCATTTGGTACATCCAAATGGCGGACTCAATGAATCAAACTCCCAATCCTATCGACACGAACGAATCGGGTCAACCATAAAAACCAGAAAAATTTGTATGACTTCTGTTGATCCCGTCGTTCTCTAAGGTTCCAAGGTCCGACCGATTGACGCGAAATGGTTAGGCCGCTGTGCCACTTCAAGGTGGGCGGACAAACGGATGTTGCATCTTGCAATGCAGACCTTGCAGAATGCACGAATCTAACGGGACGCAGAGCAACTATCATCCGCTCCCCCACAACGTTTATTGGCTTGCCTTCTTAACTTACGGCTCCATCGCTGCACCTATCAACATCATTGGCACGCCGTCTGCTCCAAAAGTAAAGCAGTCGGCTCTGTATTCGATAAAGTGCGTGAGAACCAGTGCAGAGAGGCTCGATGGCATTTCCAGTTGAGGAGGACGATGAAATGGAAATCTTCATTGTGTTTCTTGCAGCAATAGCGATAACTGCGGGCCTTTTGAATGTTTACGACAAATTGTGAACAATAGCACCGTGTCTTCCGGCCATCTATGGTGATTCAATGACCCTTTACCTTGAACATCCTCAGCTACTCGCACCATCGGCAACACGACAAGTGACCGTAACGTATCCAACGGGACTGCATATGCGACCTTGCAGTGCCATAGTTAAGACGGTCAGCCACTTTGAGTCCAAAGTGCAAATCCGTTACGGCGATCATGAAGCGGACGCTAGCGATATTTTTGATATATTGTCGCTGGGAGTGCCACGGGAGGCCGTGGTCACTTTACTGGCGGAAGGGCCGGATGCCGAAGCGGTTCTTGATTCGCTCTCGATACTGTTTGATTCGTTCACGTTACTATTTGCCGACGACTCCGGTTCGCGATGACCAAAGAGATCATACTCTGGCCAAGGAAGCAAATCGACGGAGTCGATGTGCAAATTCGTCAGATCGACCGACGCATCGAAACCATAGTGCTGTAGTTAAGTCAGAAAACGTTCTAATTCCGCAACATAGCCACCGTTTTCTCATTCGGAGATCTCTTCGAGCAGAAAAAGTCCGAAAACGCCATCTCGTCAAACAAGACTCCATCTACCCATCGCAGTGGAGGTAAATGGATAGCACGTTTTCATTGCAATCGATACCACAATGCTAGATATTCTCCAGGTATTCTACAGGATCAGAGGACTTTGTTATCGCCAGCACAAGAGCCAGCCAAGCCTATCACACATAGCCCCACTTGTTAAAATAGGCAAACTAGTTTCTTGGAAATATATAATGTACGTATTGATATATACGCCGAAATGGATATAATACAGAAAACTGGAAAGGATTGAAGATGACCCTGACTACACAACTCCGCAACGCAATTGAAACCAGCGGCCTTTCGCTTTATCGAATTGCCAAAGATGCTGATATACCCTACGCCGTTATTCATCGATTCGCCAATGGCGAGCGGCAAATCAAGATAGATGCAGCCGATAAACTGGCAAACTACTTCGGAATGAAATTAACTAGACCAAAACAAGTTAGTTCAAAGTGACCTCATAAACAAAGGATGGAATCGGATTATGTCAAAAACTCTTACACCAGCGGTCAGCTACATCCGTATGAGTAGCGACCTGCAAGAGGCAAGCCCCGACCAGCAACGCGCCGAAGTAGTGAAGCTGGCCGCGAAACTTGGGTATAAAATCACCCGTGAATACTTTGACGAAAGTATAAGCGGGGACGCTACCGAGAAGCGAACCGCATTTCTCAAGATGATTAAAGACGCTGAAGAGAAGGCGGATTTTGCGGCTATTTTGTGTTGGGATCAAGATAGATTTGGCCGATTCGATTCAATCGAAGCCGGTCGATGGATTCACCCGCTACGCTGTGCCGGCGTGTGGCTTGTGACCGTAGCCCAGGGGCAAATAGACTGGAATGACTTCGCGTCCCGCATGGTTTATAGTGTAGTTCCCGAAACATCCTACGGGGAAAACTTTCCAAGGCGAAAGATGGCCAATGTTCAAGTCTCCCGCCCTGCGGATATGATCGATTGTTTTACGACCAGAACAGGAAGGTAGCTCGAAGGGTGCGGTACGGCGAAAAGTTCCAACGTCCCGCCGGCTGGTCGGTTCGATTTGTTCTCTCCGAAGATACCTCGATGGTGGATACTGTCCGCTGGATTTTCGACACCTACGCCAACACCGATACGAGCATGAGTTGGATTGTGGCGGAACTAAACCGCCGCGGAATCAAAACCCCCAACAGCAAGACGTGGAGTATTCAAACCATCGAAAACATCTTGACCAACCGAGTTTATACCGGGGCTAGCGTGTTCGGACGCCGGCGCTATGGAAAGTATCACTACTTAAAAAATGGTGAAGCGGCCCGAGGCAAGTCAACACAAAGAAATGGAGTTCCCATTGTCACAGAGGGTATCCACGAGTCGCTGATAGACGCCAAGACATTCGACCGGATTCAAAAGAAGATGACCGAGCGACAACAGGACCGATCTCGACCGAGGTATAATCGCTACCTCCTCTCAGGGCTGCTCTACTGTGGCCATTGTGGCGGAAAACTGGCCGGGAAGGGATACCACCGCAAGGATATCCCCCGTTACTATGCTTGTGTAAATGGCCAAACTCGCCCCGGCGCTTGCAAGAGGTATCAAGTTCCCCAGGTGGTCTTGGAAAACTATGTTTTCGAGGTGGTTCACAAACGGCTATTCCAAGATGACGTTATCAAACAGATCAAGGAGGCAATCCACCGCCAATCGAAGAACAATACCACGTTCCGGAATGACACAAAGGCCCTACAGGCACGGGTTGTAGCGTTGGACAAGAAGATCATCCGTGGCACTGAGAATCTCCTATTGGCGAAACCTGACGATATGGAGGACATTTCCAAGATGTTGGCGTCTTGGCGAAAGGAACGAGCCGAACTCCAAACCAAGCTCGAAAAGACTATCACCACCGTCGGAGGTTCAAGCCCAGAGAATAGGGCAAAGCGGGCAATCTCTGAACTGAAGAATCTCAAAAAACACCTCCAGTCAGCCGATCCGATGCGGTCCCGGGCAGTTCTCAAGTCTTTAATAGCAGAAATTCGCCTTTGGTTCGAGCCTTATGGCAAGCAACAACGCCTTGCGAAAGGGTTTATCCGGTTCAAGGACAATTTAGAACTTTTGCCAATGGGTTCTCGTGCCCGTTGATGGCGAATTCGTTGCCCGCCGCCAAAGCACGGCATTGCCCGCGGATCTCGGCAAGTTGCTGTTCGTCGATAAAGGGGATTCCCGAACAAGCGCCGGGTGCTCCCGCGCAGCCCACCGCGTTCCAGCGCGTGCCGTCCGCGTCGTAAAACGCATCGGCTGGATCGACAAAACTGTCCCACAACTCGTCAAAGGCCTCCGATAACCGGCGTTCCAAGTGCATCAGCCGGGAATCGCCGCGGAATGCGTTATCGTTCATCTTGTCCGTAGGAGTGTGATTGACATTTTGCATGTTTTGGTTCCTTGTTGATTAGCGCGAAACCGCAAGCGGTTTCTTTAGTTTATTCAGCATTCATCATTTAGAATTAATCTTGTTCCC
>JBEKIK010000518.1:0-7440 GCA_050011795.1 Thermoguttaceae bacterium
CGGCCTCCGCGACGACATACGGCATTGTTGACTATGTTAAATCCGGCATCACTTATCCCACTACCCTGCTTGTAGAGGGCGGTGGCGCCGTTTCCCTAAACAGCACCAACACCTACTCGGGTGGAACGACCGTCAGCGGAGGCACGCTCAACATCAATAACGCTTCCGCCATCGGCACCGGAACGTTGACTCTCGACAACAGCTCTACATACTATTCCGTTACGCTCGACAACACCAGCAGCGCGGACGTTACCCTGACGACCAACAACCCGCAGGTCTGGAACTGCGACTTCGCCTTTACAGGGACCAAAAACTTGAACCTCGGCGCCGGCGCGGTTACGATGAGCGCAACCCGCACAATCACCGTAAACGGCGGCACGCTCACCGTGGGCGGCGCGATCGGCGGCAGCGGGTTCGGCCTCACCAAGGCGGGCACGGGCACACTAACGCTTGGGGGCGCCAACACCTACAACGGCGCCACGATAGTGAGCGCCGGCACCCTGAACGTCACGGGCACCGTCACTGGCACCCAATTGGATCAGGTTGGAAATACATCCTCCAGCGACGCCAAGCTTGTTATTTCCTCGGGTGGCTTCTTCACGGCGAATTTAACAGGTAGTGCCTGGAACTCCAGCATTGATGTCGGGGCTACCGGCTCGACATCCGGCAGTGTCCAGATGAGCGGCTCGACCAGTTCGTTTACCGTCAATCAACAGATTGCCTTGGGTAATGCTGGATATGGAGCCTTTACGCAGAGCGCTGGCACCACGACGATAGGCGGCTTCATCGCCTGCGGCGGAAACAATTCTTCCGGCGGCATCCTCAACCAGAGCGGAGGAACGATAACCCTAACCGGCGCTCCGATTACCGTCGGATATGTCGGCACCACGGGACTCGGCGTCATGAATCTCAGCGGAAGCGCCGTTTTCAATGCCAACGCGCCCGCGGGCAACGGCGTGTGGATCGGCGAAGTCGGAACGGGCATCTTGAACGTGTCCGGCAGCGCAGCCCTTAACATCAATAGTGCCGGAACCCTTGCCGGCGGCGGCGGGTTGGTGCTGGGTAGATCAAACACGCTCGCGAACGGCACGGTCAACCTCTTGGGCGGCACGATCACCACGCCTTTCGTTACCAAGGGAACCGGCACCGGCACACTGAACTTCAACGGCGGCACGCTGAAAGCCAGCGCCGCTACCACAACGTTCCTGACCGGTCTGACCAATGCCTACGTCTATAGCGGAGGCGCAACCATCGATGACGGCGGCTACGCCATCACCATCGGCCAGACCCTCATCGCCCCGACAGGCAACGGCGTGAGCGCTACCGGACTGACCGTCAGCGGCGGCGGCTTTATCGACACGCCTCTGGTGACGATCACCGGCGGCGGCGGCTCGGGCGCGACGGCCATTGCCACCATCAATTACTCCACTGGCGCTCTAACCGGCATCACCATCACTAATCCGGGCGTCGGCTATACCTCGGCGCCGACTTTCTCCCTCTTGGGCGGCGGCGTTTACAACACCGGCAGCATCGGCGGCACGGCGACGCTGGTCGATAATACCCTCTCCACCGGCGGTCTGACTAAACGCGGCGCCGGCACGGTGACGCTCACCGGCGCGAACACCTACTCGGGTGCGACCGCGGTGAATGCCGGCACGCTGATCCTTAGCGGCGCCGCTTCGATCAACGGCAGCAGCGGCATCACCATCAACGGCACGGGCGCGAAGCTGCTGCAAACCAGTTCTGTCTCCATCACGCCCGCCGTAACCATCACCGCTGGCACTCTCGACGGCACCGGCGCGCTCTCGTCCGTAACGGTGGGCAATGCGACCAGTAACATCATCGCCAACGGCAACGGCGGCACGGGTGCGTTGACTATCGGCTCGCTGACCTTCAACGGCGTGGGCACGATAACTCTTAACACCGCGGGCTCGGTGGCACTTATTACCACCTCCTTGACCACCGGCGCAAGCGCCAGTTCTATTACGGTCAACGCCTCCAACGCCAGTTGGACCAGCGGGACGGTGTATGATCTGATCAGCTATACTAATCTCTACGGCACGGCGGGATTTTCGGCCTTTACGAAGGGGACCATTACGGGTCTCACGCCCCGCCAAGGCTCAAACCTCGTGCCTGACGGCAACAATATCGCTTTGTCGATCACCGCGACTAGCGGCAGTCCCATCTGGACCGGCACAGTGAGTTCCAACTGGACGACGACTCCGATCGGTGGCCTCGGGAACTGGCAAATCGGCGGCTTGCCCAATGAGTTCATAACCGGCGACTCGGTGTTGTTTGACAACACCGCCCCCGGCTCGACGTCGGTGGAAATTTACAATGCCAACGTGAGCCCGACCAGCACCACCTTTAACAACACCACCAAGAGCTATATCCTCTCTAGCTCCGGCGGATACGGCATCTCGACAGGTTACCTGGCGAAAAACGGCACCGGAACCGTTACTATCACAACCTCCAATACTTACGCGGGCGGAACAATAGTAAACGACGGTACGCTCAATATCAATAACGCCTCCGCCATCGGCACGGGTGTGCTGACCTTAACCGGCGGCACGATTGACACCACCGCCGGGGATAACGTCCTGACGACTAACAACGCGCAAAGCTGGAACGGCAACTTCACCTTTAAGGGAACCAATAACCTGGACATGGGCACCGGGGCAATAACCCTCGGCGCATCGCGCACGGTCACCGTCACTGCCAACGCGCTCAGGGGAGGCTATATTCTCAGCAGCACCTACGACCTGACCAAGGCCGGTGCTGGAACATTGTCGCTGACCAGCGGCTATATTGATCCTGCTATCTCCGCTTTGAATATCTCCGGGAGTTTCGGACTTCTGACCATCTCGGGCGGGACAGTTGAGATAGCCAACGACACATACATTACCGGCATCACCGGCAGCGGCACGCTCCAACCCTACGGCTCAGCCGACAAGTGGTTATGGGTCAATAATAATACCTCATATAACTTCGCCGGCAGCATACTGAGTGGCAGCGGCAAGATGGGTTTAAATAAAAGCGGAACGGGTACGCTAACCCTCACCGGCGCTAACAACTACACGAACGCCACGACCGTTCAGGCAGGCACCCTGGTGTTCTCGGGTACGAACACCAGTACACAGGGCAATAATGTTCCTAACAGAATTGGTACTGCCGCGAGTAGTAACGGAGTTTTGATACTCACATCAGGTTCCTTGATGAATGTAACTGTCTCGCCAAGTAGTGCTATATGGAGTTCCAGCATGGACATCGGATACAACGCCTCTGGAGCCGGCGATGTTCGGGTACTGCCCGGCAGTACATTGACAACTGCCTATCAATTGGCGGTGGGTAATGCGGCCGGCGCATACGGCGGCTTTACGCAGACCGGCGGTACGGTCACGGTCGGAGGCTTCCTCGCGTTGGGCCTTCTCGGTTCCAATGGCATCGTCAATATCAGCAGCGGAACCTTCACGTTAAACAATGCTCCAGTGACTGTTGGAGCCAACAATTCCAGCGGCTTTGGTGTCGTAAACTTGAGCGGTACGGCCGTCTTTAACATGACCGCCTCCGGCGATAACGGTATGTGGGTTGCTGAAACCGGTTCGGGTGTCTTGAATGTCTCAGACACCGCAACCCTCACGATTGCAACCGGTAACACCGGGCTGGTTCTTGCACATGATTCGGGATCAGGCGCGGGAACGGGAACCGGGATTGTTAACCTCTTAGGCGGCACGGTCACCGTGAGTGCGGTTTCCAAGGGGGCCAGCACGGGCCCGGGCACCCTGAACTTCAACGGCGGCACGCTGAAAGCCAACGCCGATAACGCAACGTTCCTGACGGGTCTGACCAAGGCCTACGTTTTTAGCGGAGGCGCAATCATCGATGACGGCGGCAAAGCCATCACCGTCGGCCAGGCGCTACTCGCCCCAACGGGTAACGGCGTGCGTGCGACCGGACTGACCGTCAGCGGCGGCGGCTTCATCGATACGCCCCTGGTGACGATCACCAACGCCACGGGCGACTCCACCGGCGCCGGCGCCACGGCCATTGCGACCATCAACTCCGATGGCACTCTCGCCGGCATCACTATCACCAATCCGGGCACCGGCTACACCGCCGCGCCGACGTTCGCGCTCGTGGGCGGCGGTATCGGAAACACCGGCAGCATCGGCGGCACGGCAACGCTGGTTGCGAATGCCAGCGGCGGTCTGACCAAACTCGGCGCCGGCACCATGACGCTTACCGCCTCAAGCTCCTATACCGGCGCGACCACCATCAGCAACGGCGTGTTGGAGTTGGTCTCCGGCGGCGATATTTCCGCGTCTTCCCCGATAAGCACCGCTACTTCCGCCACGTTCGAAATAAACGGCGGCGATCATACCGTGGGCACTATCTCCGGCACCGGCACAACCAGCGTGCTCTCAGGCAGTTTGACGGCGACTTCCATAGTCCAAGGCACCCTGAACATCGGCTTCGGGACCGGGGACACGTTGGACATTGCCACGTTTGACGGCGGCTCGACATCAGGCTCGTCGTTGACGCAGGTTCCAGAGCCGGCCACTTGGACAATGCTCATGCTGGCCGCCATGGGACTGGGAATTTACCGGCATCGCAACAGGTTAGGTCTTAAAAACCTTAACTTTTCGGGATAGCAAATCTACCTACATTCTATCAATTTGGTCGATGCTCGTTCGATCGTGAAGAATAGGTGGTTTGATGAGAATGTCAAAATACGATTGAGATTATAAGACAGATCATCCATCCGCAACCATTCGGATGACGTTATTCGTCTCGTCGGCTGGCACGTTACACCCCGTGTTTTCGCCGCCAAGAGTAAGCGAGCAGGATCAGCCGGCCGCTCGCAACGAGCAACAGAATCGAGGGTTCCGGCACGGTGAGTAAGATCGTTATTCTGTCATTTACAGTGTCATCCAACACACTGACGGGCATCGATCCATTGATCTTCGTGCCTAGCAGACCCAGGATTCCCGCGTACGGGTCCGCCCTGCCGGCGTAATCGAAAATTAGCTCTCCTCCCGAGAGATATGCTCCGCCCAGATTCATTATGGGATTCCATGCATTTGCGCCGACGAGATCCAACTCCCCCGCGCTGAGAGTCGTGAGGCCGAGATAGGAATTGTTGCCAGAGAGGGTAAGCGTCCCGCGACCTGTTTTGATTAGGCCGCCGCTACCGCTGATCTGGCCAGTATAAACGCTATCGGTGTTGTCCGTTCCGACGGTGAGTATTTGGGTTGAAAGGTTGATCGGTGCCGCGCCTTCCATAGAGCCGACAGCCAAGTTGTAGCTATCCAAGTTAAGGCTAGCGCCGGCATTCAATTGCATACGATTGGAGACTGTCGTTGTGTCTACAAGAGTCCAGGCTTTGGAACTGGTAAGGGTATCATACGTTTGCAGTGTATAGATATCTACGGCAGCACTGGCGCCACTGGAACTGAGCCCGCCAGCGAAAAAAACCTTATTGCCTACCGAAGCAGCAGCTGGTCCTGTGCGGGCCTGTGACAAAGTAGAGGTGGTCCAATTATTCGTCGTTGTACCGTAGATGTACACTACGTTGCTATAACCGTTATTGTAACCACCCGCGAAAAGAACTTTGCTGCGCACGGAGGCTGCTGCAAGAGACTCGAGCGCTTTTGGGAGGTTCTTGATTGACCAGGAACCACTGGACGTGTCGTAAATGTCAATGACATCGCTCTTCTTGTTGATGCGGCGGCCAAGTATTTTGAGAATCCTAGAGGAGTCCCTGTTAACCAAGAGCCACTTGCCGTGTCGTAGATGTCCATTATCCCCCCATCGCCGCCGCCAAAGAGGACTTTGTTGCCAACTGCTGTGGCGGCGAGTCCACAGCTGGGAGAGGAGAGTGAAGAAGTGGACCACGAGTGGGTAGCTGTATCATAAATGTCTACACGGTCGTAGGTGTCGCATCCTTCACCTAGATCTGAAAAGAGTATCCCGCCGCCACCAAAGAATACCTTGCCGTTCAAGGAGGCGGCAGCCAACTCGTAGCGTCCGAAAGACAGGTTCATTGTGGTCCAGGAGTTGTTGCCCACATCATAAACATCTACAACACTGCTGGCTGCACTATCGAGAGTCGAGTGACTACAGCCTCCGCCAAAGAACACCTGTCCGCCTACAGTCGTGGCGGCGATATCAAAACGTGCCTGCGAAAGTGTGGATGTAGTCCAAAGCGGTGTCCAATCATCAGCATGTCCGGCGGACGAAACAAGAATGAGCGGTGCTGCTCCACAGAGTGTGATAAAAACCGTTGTATAACGACGAAACATGGCAGAACCTCCCTTGGAAGATTGACCGATACAAAGATCAAATCTGATTCTCCACACTGCATTTTTTCTCCACTCACGGCGGGGATCTTGACGTGTTACAGCCTAGGTATAGGAAGGAAATCACCGCCATAGAACTGAGGGAAACTGGTTTCCAGGCCCGAGGCAATTAAAGAATGCACCTGCCCTTGTCCTGAAGGATTCGGACGTTGACTTAGAAGGGTGCTAACGCTACCTCGCTCATGCGTAAGATTTATGGTAAACTTCTACCACGTTACAACTTATAGGTAATTTTGGTGAGGGCTTTTTAATCTCTGATAAGGACGAGGTCCCAAGTTCGAATCTTGGTGCGCCCACCTAAAAGAGTGCTACACTCAGGTATAGGCTCGCATGGTAGCTCATGCGAGCCTTTTTCATTTTCTGCATTTTGGTCTGTTCCCGAGTGTGCGCTAGCGTGCTGCACACTTTTCTGCATCATATTCCTTATGCTTATGGTTGCAGCCTTTTCGTAATGCTTATCAAGCACCTGCCAGTTGTGTTTACCCATTGTAAATTATAAGGTTGCGTCAGTTTTTGAAGTGATACAGTAAAACTAAGCAGTTTCAAAATTCTCTGTTAGTGGAGCAATCACAATTTCAATGATCTTAATTGAAATCCTTGATATAGCTTTTTTCCCGTTTGTGCATAATAAGTAAAATGCGTAAATTTCCAGGCTTTCTTATTTTATCAAGCCTAACAGTTTTTTTGACGATACTGCAATCAATGGATGATCGGATCATACCCAACGATTCTGTTGCATGGATTGAAGGACAGAAACCGGGCGATCAGGGGGCAATGAAAAAAACCGCCAAATTGAAGTTGCACGATGTAAGCAATTTTCATGTTTTTCTTGCTTTTACATAGGATGTTGCACAATGTGGAAAACATTCCCCATCACCTTAGCCATAATTCTATTCTTATTAACAACACTACTGACGGTTTCGCCAGGGCAAAGGTTATCCGCTGCCGATCAGGAGTTAATCCAGCGGCTGAACCAATTGGAAACCGAAACCCAAGCCTTGCGCGGCGAAGTTAATAGGATGCGACAGGATATTGTACGTTTGCCGAGCGTTGAATCGAGAGCCGCTTCCAGCTCGGTGAT
>JBEKIK010000519.1:0-7874 GCA_050011795.1 Thermoguttaceae bacterium
GCTTCCTGGTAAACCGTGGCTTGCACGGGGATTGTTGAGTACTCCTTCCAGTTTTGAGTCCCGGTTACGGGCAGGCCGGTGATGGGATTGATGGTCCCGATGTCCCAATCGCCGGCTCCGCTGCCGTTATTAACGGCGCCGGTCCACCGCGGATACTTAACGCCCGTTATACTCAGATCGATTTCGCCGGGGTTGTTTTGCAAAGCACCCACGATGCGAATCGGCAGCGCCAGGGAAAAGGCGGGGAAACCGCCGCCCTGTATCGCGCCGTTGTATACCACCAGCGGATAGACGCCATTCACGTAAAATTCAGGGCCATAGGGGCCGGGATTGACGAAGGTGGTGCCATTGGCGGTTAAAGCATTCAGGCCGCTGACGGTGATGGGCGTAATGGACGAGCCGATGCAGGAAAGGGTCTGGGTATCGCTGGCGCCGGCACCCAGGGTTAGTGCGTTAATGGTCGTACCACCGTTGGGGGCGGCCAAGGTCCCGCCGGAATTGACCGTGACGCCGCTGGCGGCTTGAACGCCGGGTAAGGCCAGCGTTGCTCCCGAATTAATGGACACGGCGCCTGTCAATGCGTTGGCGGCGCTGAGAACCACCGTGCCGGCGCCTTGTTGGACAATGTTGCCGCTGCCGGTGATGGTGTTATTAAACGTGAAAGAATTGGGGCAATTGAAGGAGAGTGTCCCGGAGGCATTGACGAGGACCGCGCCCGTGCCCAGCGTACCGCTCGAAAGGGTGGTACTGTTATAGCCCAACTGGAGCGTGCCGGCATTAACAGTAGTGCCGCCGTTGTAGGTGTTGGTGCCCGTGAGTATCAACGTGCCGATGCCGCTCTTGGTCAGACCGCCATCGGTGCCGGTCAAGGCGGCAGCGTGGATCAAGGGTTGATCGATTTGAACGTTGCCGAATCCACCGTCGTCGATCTTCGCCCCCCCAGTCTGCACGTTGGCCGTCAAGCTGGGTATCAGAGGCAGTATAACCCCGCCGGCATTACTCGCGAGTGTGCCGCCGTTGAAGTTTATAGTCGCCTGATGCCTGGCGGCGTCGGTGGTCATGGTCTTGCTAAACGCATAGACCGACAGTGTGCCGCCGTTTAAATTAACGGTGTTATTTGTAACTGACTGGCCGCCCTGGGTATAGCCTAGATTGAAAGTGCTCATTACGACGACGTTGGCACTGCCCGAGATGGTCAGAATTCCGCCGCCCGACGCAAGATTATTGCCAAAATCAAGGTTTGATAACGAGGCGGTGGCATTATCCGTGAATGTGACGGCGCCAAAGTCATAGGCCCGATAACCGATGATCAACGTGTTGTTGTTGTTCAGCGAGGCCGAGCCGCTATAAACCAGGCTCGAGGTTATTGGGGCTGTTGAGGTGCCGCTGCCGCCTATATAGGTGTTGCCGCTGTATGAGGAGGTACCAGTCAGAGTCTGGACTCCGGTGCCTACCTTGTACAGTGCGCCGCCGCCGTTCAGATTGCCGGAAAAGGTGGTGGATACATTGTAATTGCCGACACTCAGGGCGATGCCGGCTCCAGAATCGTTGTTAAGGGTTAAGGTTTGCGTTCCCTTCAATCCTCCGAGTGTGAAGGCGGTGGTGCCGGTGAAGGTGATCGTTCCGTTCGCATTGTCGTAATTGAGCGTGCTATACTGCAAAGCATTGGAATTGCCCAAGGTCAGCGTGCCGCCGGTAATCTCGGTATCGCCGGTATGAACGTTTGCGCCGGTCAATAGCAGAGTGCCCGAGCCGGTTTTGGTGAGACTGCCGACGCAAGAGCCGCTGACGTTGTAATTATTGGCGATGACGCCAGCGTAAGTCAGGGTTTGGCCGTCGGCCACGTCGATGTATCCCGTCCCAGTGCCCGAGACCGGTCCCAGCACGATGCCGCGGTTGGAGTTGAGGGTAAGCGAGGCGGAAGCGGAAAGCGCGCCGCCGTTAAGTACGATGTTATTGGGAACGACCGAGGAGGGAACCGTGCCCAGCGGCGAGGCTGCTGCGGCGGCGCCGTCCGAAGCGATGGAAATCGTGCCGCCGTTGATCGTGATTGCGCCGACGAAAGTGCCGCCTACGCCGGTGAAGCTGTTGTTGTTGCTGATGGTCACCGTGCCGGAGCCGTTTTGTGTCAGACCCGAATACGACGTTATCGCCCACGTAATAGTCAGTGGAAGCGCCGCCATTAGTGTATTGCCAATCCGTTACCCCGGGAAGCCGAACGGTGGTGTCCCACAATCCGTCCTTCGTCCCGCTCCAGGTGATATTGCTATCCGATCCGCCGACGACCAGGTCGATGAATCTATTCGTGGTGTCATCGATCACGTTGTAAGTCTTGGGCCGGCCTCCGACGGGCAGGGGATAATTTCCCACCTTAAAGGCGCTAGAGCCCGTCCCGGCCATCGAGCCGTACCCGATCATTCTATACGTGCCTGTCGACAGCGAAGCGGTGATGTTGATGGGAATCGAATTCACTCCGGTGGTGTACACGCCGTTGGTGACGGATATTGGGGCGGTGGTCGTGCTGCCGTAGGAGAAATTGGTCAAGCCTGAGCCGCTGAAGATCAGGCCGTAGCCGCTGCTGTTGCTGCCGCTGATGGTCAGTGTGCCGGCGCCGGCCTGGCCGCCTTCGATGCCGCCGCCTGAATCCACGGCGACTGGGCCGACAGAGATCGTTCCTGCTCCGCCCAAAACGGCTCCGCTGCTTACGGATACGCCGCCGGTGTTGGACACCGGGCCGTTTAGATAGATTGTGCCGCCGGCGATGGTGGTGGTTCCGGTCCCGATAATAGAACTCGAAACCGTGAGACTGGGAGTGACGTTGAATATCAGGCTGGAATTGTTGGTTATGCGAGGGGTGCTAATGCTGCCGGTGGTTCCGCCGTTGCCGATTTGCAGCGCGCCCATGCTGACGATCACGCCGTTCCAGGTCGAGTTGCCCGTAGCGAGGACGGGTCCGTTTAGTATCAGTTTGCCCGAGCCGGTTTTCGTTAAAGATATATTGGAATCAACGGCGCCGTTGAAAGTGGAAGTCGAACCATTCGTTTCTGTCGATCCGATGACGTATCTGGCCAGGCCGGCGCTGCCGCCGCCTAGATGGGGGTAGGTGCTAGTGCTGGTCAGATTGCCAATGTCTATCTCGTTTCCATTACCGCTGTGAGTCGTTGCGGCAAGCGTAACATACGCTGTAGACGAATTACCCTCAATATCCAGGGTGGTGTATTGCATGCCTGCGGGTGTGTATGTTCCACTATCTTGTACCAGAAACCTGGTGGTGCCCGCGCCTGTTATATTAAGGTTGCCGGTAAAGCCAGTCCAGTTGTTACCAAAATAGTAACGGTCGGTGCCGGTGTTGAGAATTATGTTGAACGTACCGCCGCCGCTCATGGTGCAGGCGCTATTCATCGTGAACCGGTAGGGTGTGTTAAACGTGCCGGTTTGACCGCCAGCGATATACATGGGAGTCATTAATGTCAGCACATAAGTTTGACCATATCCATAACCGCCTAAAGTTCCGCCTTGGAAGGTAACCGTCCCGGAACCAAGGTAGCTGGTGCCATTGGAGACATTGCCCCCAAGGTTCAACGTGCCGGCTTTGATGTACGTCCCGCCCGTGTATGTATTATTGGTATACGTCAGGGTTAAGGAGCCGGGACCGTCCTTGGTCAGACTATAACCTGAGCCGGAAATCGCGCCGCCCACAGTCAGCATGTTGGCGTTGACTGTTACCGTGCGATTTGAGCCTGAGCCGCCGAGCGCTACAGCGCTAGTGCCGAGGTTCAGGTTGTTCGTGCCGGTGAAGGCGAAGTCGCCGTTCCATTGCTGGCCGGCGATGCCGCTCACGGTCACGGTAGCGGCAGGGGTGACGGTATTGTCGATAGTGCCGCCGTTGATGATGAATGTGCCGGAGCCCAAGGCGGAGGCGTTGTTGATGTTCAGCGTGCCTGTGTTTAGCGTGGTGTTGCCCGAGTAACCATTGGCTCCCCCGAGTGTGAGAGCGCCCGCTCCGGCCTTGGTCAGACCAAAACCTGAGCCGGAAATCACGCCGCCAACGGAGAGTGTGCCGGCGTTGACCGTTACCGTGCGGGTTGCGTTCATCGTCACCGCGCCGGTGCCGAGGTTCAGGTCGTACGTGCCGGCGAAGCTGAAGTCGCCGTTCCATTGCTGTACGTTGTTGTTGGTGCTCGTGGTGATGGCCGCGCCGCTGGTATTGTCGATAGTGCCGGTGCTGATGATTAAAGTGCTGGTTCCCAAGGCTGCGGCATTATTGCTGTTCAGCGTGCCTGCCGAAAGTGTGGTGTTGCCCGAGTATGTATTGGTTCCTGATAGGGTCAACGCGCCGACTCCGGCCTTGGTCAGGCCATTGGAGCCGGCTATATTCGCGTTAATAACGGCGACCTTGCCGGCGGCCAGCGAGTTGACCGTAATAACCGACGGGGTGCTCAAACCGTTGTCCAAGGTTAAAGTGTAGGTGCCGGTGGTATCGGAGATGATCCAGCTTCCGGCCGAGCCAGTGGTCGTTTCGCCGAAATTGAGAGTGCCGACCGTGGCGCTCTGGTCCAGCGTGATCGTGCGATCGGCAGAGATATCGATGTTGAAGTTCACGACTGCGCCCTGTGCGTTTGGCACCACGCCGCCGGACCAGTAGTTGTTCGGAACCATAAAACACATCGTTGCCGCTGTAAGCACCTTGAAGCCGTAACCGACGCATGAACTTTGCAGTTTTTGCGACATAACCATTACCCTTTCAAAACAGAAATGTAGGAAAATTAGTGAAACCCGGACGTGCTTTTCCGTTCCTGAAAAATACTGAAATAAAAGTCATCGTCAAAATCCATGGCTGCTTTGTCCAGCAAGCGTTTTGCCAATGCCGGACGGGCGGGCCATGCAAAAAAATGATTTTGTTGAAGTTCTAATAGGCGATGTATGAGAAAAGCAATACTTTTATCCTTGGCATATTGCCCTGGGGACTCAAAACATCAACATACGCTGCTTTACAAAAAATTCAAAAACAATGGCCCCAAATCTCTGAATTCCGTTTAAACGACAATCTCCAAAAATATATAATCCGAGGAATGGCCGCTACAACCGAAATTTATTACCTACTCCACCACGCTTTAGTTTAACAAAGATAACGAAATTATCAAGTATTTGTGCTGCGGAAAACTTGATTTTTTTTGCGCGATCTGTGATAAATGGGGGGTATGAAACAACTTTCGGCGTAAATTACATGCTTGAAAGCGGCATTGCAAAGTTGTTCGGCGGCGAATCTCGGAAAAACGGCTAAGAAACACGATAAGTAAGTTTAACAGAGACGTTCAAGATTTGCGCATAAATGAAATAAATCGCAATTATTCCTATGAAATAAATGAGGGGAGTCATTGTGGCTGAAGAAACGCCCGTGCCAAATCAAATCCTTTGCCCGTACTGCAAACGTTTAATTACGTTGCCGGCTATTACGCTGGGGTCGAAAGAAAAATGCCCGCATTGCGATATCGAATTCGTGGTTTCCAGCAGATTGATTCCGCAACCCTCGGAAAATAGCAATGACGCGACCGAGGGGTATGGATTGCAAACCAAAATTCCGCTGGAACCCGCCGAAACGACCCTGCTTTCCCAGGCAAATGCGCTGGAACAGGATGCGGAAATCGCGGGGAAAAAAGCCACCTGGCATCCCATGGAAACGCCACCCTTGGGGGTTTTTTTCTGGGAATTTACTGGCGTCGCAACCGGTAAGGCCTTGAAAAAAGAAAAAGAAAGAAGTCGTTGGGGCGGCAGTTAAACTGCCGCCCCAACGTGGCGTTTTTACTGTTTCAGCACTTTACCGGCGGCGGCGCCAGTAGATGCCCAGTCCCATGGCGGCCAGCATGAGCATTGCCCAAGTGGCCGGCTCTGGAACCTCCATCAACGACGAGCCTGATGTCGAGCCGCCGTCAAACGCGGCAATGCTCAACGTGTCCCCGGTCCCGGTGCCGATGTTCAGGGTGCCTTGGACTATGGAAGTCGCCGTCAAACTGCCGTCGCCCACCACGCTGGTTGTGCCGGAGCCGCTGATAGTGCCCACGGTATGCGTGCCGCCGTTGACCTCGAACGTGCCGGAATCACCGGTGCTTATCGTGGAAGCCAGGGCGATCTGGCCGTTGGTGGACAATTCCAGCGTGCCGTTGTTGACGGTGGTTGCGCCGGTATAGGTGTTGACGCCCCCGAGGATTTGAGTGCCGGCGCCGGTTTTGGTCAACGAGGCTCCGCTGCCGCTCAGTATGCCGGTATAAGTATTGTCGAAATTGTTGGTGCCGACCGTCAGGGCGACGGCCGCCAAACTACTGTTGGTTAGGGCTTTCGATTCAGCACCCTTCAATCCGCCGAGCGTGACGGCGACAAGGGAGCCAAAGCTGAGCGTTCCGCCTTGGTTGTCGTAGTTGAGCGTGCTGGATCCCAGGGCGAAGGAGTTGCCCAAAGTCAGCGTGCCGGCCGAGATGACCGTGTCGCCGGTGAAGGTGTTGGTGCCCGTTAGGAGCAGAGTCCCGGCGCCGCTCTTGGTCAGACCGCCGTCGGCCGTGGTGCCCAAGGAGCTAGCGTGGATCAAGGGTTGATCGATTTCAACGGTGTTTCCAAGGTCATTGATCTTCGCCCCGCCGGCCTGCACATTGACGGTAAGACCGCTTATGACGGGCAGTAATGTGCCGGACCCGCTATTCAACTCTAGTGTACCGCCGTTGAAGTTGATGGTTGCCAAGTGGTTACTTCGCACCGAGGAGAGAATGAAAGCATTGACCGCCAGGGTGCTGGTGCCGTTTAGGGCAACGATGTTGTTTGTGTTAAAGGTGGTGCCGGCCATGTCATTGTTTAGATCGAAATTGCCGTTCACTGTAACACTTGCGGTGTCATTGAGGGTGAGATTACCTCCCGAACGCGCGCCGTTGACGCCAGTGGCACCGCCGAAGGCTAGAGATCCGAAACTGCCGGTAGCGCCGTTTTGGAAAGTGACGGTTTGGGTGTTGGTGTAGTCGACGTTCCCGATGATGATCGGGCCAACGCCGCCGGTGTTAATACTACCGGTGTCCACAGTGAGGTTTCCGAGGACGACGGTTGTGGTGCCGGTGTATGTGTTGGATCCTGTCAGGGTCAGGGTGCCGGAGCCGTTTTTGTTCAGGCCCATCACGCCGGCGCCATCCCGTATAACGCCAGAGAAGGTACAATCCGCGCCAAGGGCATTATTAACAAAGAACCACTTATTGGCGGAAAGGTAGGGTTGGATCGTGCCGCCGCCCGTGAGGCCGGTGGTGTGCATGTCGTTGGCTATCTCAAGCGTCCCGCCCGTGAGGTTCAGGGTGCCTAAGTTTGCGGAAATGTACAGCGTCGTAGAGATGCTGGAGTCTAAATAAGAGCCGGTCAACGACAATGTTCCAGGCCCGGCCTTGGTCAGGTTGTAGGTGCTGGAGGCGATGTAGCCGACCTTGAGATCGCCGGTACCACCGATGGTGATTGTACTCGACGCGGCGAGGGTCACTGCCCCGGCGCCGAAGTCCAGATTTTTGGTCCCCGTAAAGGCGAAGGCGCCGTTCCAGGTTTGCGCATTGGCGCTCGATATAACGATGTCCGCGTTGCTGGTGTTGTCGATCGTGCCACCGTTAATGGTGAGCGTGCCGGTTCCTAGCGCGGAGACGTTGTTGATATTAAGCGTGCCGGCGTTTAACGTCGTGCCGCCGGAGTAGAAGTTGGCTGTAGCGATGGTCAGCGAGCCGACGCCGCTTTTGATCAGGGACCCGCTGCCGCCGATACCGAAAAACCCGCTGAAGGTGTAGTTCTTGGTCGTGTTGTTCACCGAAACGAGCGACGGACTTACGGTGGCGGCGATGTTCACGGTGGTAAGGCCC
>JBEKIK010000520.1:0-4628 GCA_050011795.1 Thermoguttaceae bacterium
ACGGCGTTGGCCGAATTGTCGCCCGACTCGCCCACGGCGTTGCCAAAGTAAAACACGTCCGCCGCCGAAAGACCGGTGTTGGTATTCGCCTTGACCGTCACTTGCAGCCACTGGTTCATAATGGAGTTGCCGGCCACCTCGTCCCAGATGATAACCACCCGGTCCGAACCGTTAGTTCCCGCACCCTGACGAACGGTAATGCTCAGCGGCGCCGGCGCCAAGGTCCAGCCTGAGCCATCCGGATCGTTATCGTTGCCCATTTTGAATTGGAAATCCGTGGCGCTTAAGCCTGTGGGATTGGCCAGGTTCTGAATATCGATCATTATCCCGTTGATGCCCAGGCTGTAACTGGTGTAGTTGGCAAACGTGGCCTTCTCACCGGGCAATAGCGCCGTCTTGTCCGTGGCAATAGCGTTGTCGTCCGAAACGGCGTCGAATTTCGAGTTGTTATAAAACACCATCCGCCCAGCAATGGCGGCCAGCAGGCTGACGCTTACCGACGCCGTGCCGCTCTTTCCGGAGCTGGCGGCAGTGACCGTGGCCGTCGTTTTGCTCTCAGGCGCGGTATACAGGCCGGCGGACGTGATCGACCCGGCCGTGGCCGACCAGGTAAAAGTGGGTTGTGGGGAAAGAACATAGCCGAACTGGTCGTAGGCCGTGGCCGTAAACTGCTGCGTGGTTCCTGCAAAAAGACTTACCGTGGATGGCGACACGCTTATGGTCGTAACCGTCTGATTCACCGTTACCGTGACGCTGCTGGCGACCGTCAAACCGCCGGAATCCATGATCGTGACTTGAAAATAATATATGCCGGACTTGGTGAAGGTGGCCGTGGCGTTCTTGGCGGCGTTGGTGCCGTTGACCGAGCCGCTGACGGTGAAGGTCACCGGGGCGGGCGGCGTGCCGGTGGTGGACCAGGTGTATTTCAAGTTCGATTCCCCGCCGTCGTCGGCACCCAGGACGCTAAGGGTGGAGGTCGTGCCGGTCACGGTGCTCGGCGTGGCCTTCGCCGCCGTGGACACGGTCGGCGCGACATTTGCGCTGATAATGGAAACGTTGGAAAACACCGCTGTATCCATTGAATTGGAAGTGCTGGAATAAGCAAACATTCCTCCATATGTCAAGGTGTTCATGCTGATGGTTCTTGTCGAGCCTAACTGGGTCCAAGTCGAGCCGTCCGAGCCATAATAGGCCGAAAAGTCGTTGCCCACCCGCGTTAATTTTAACCACAACGGCACGGCCACATAGCCCGCCTTGTAGCTGGACGAACCGCCGTCAGAGGATTGCCAATTGAAAAATATATGGTTCGATGAATCGTTGGTGGCGTAGATTTCCACGTAACGCGAGTCGGACGCGGTGGAGTTGCGAATCATGATTCCACCAGAACCCGTGGTGGTGCTCAGGGACTCGAGTTTGGCGACAATCGTGCAATCGCCGATAAGTCCCTCGTAGACGAATTGGAATCCGCCAACCGCGCCAGTAACCAAGAATTGACTGTTGGAATAGGTGCTATATCCCGCGGTGGTCACGGAGCCGATGTCTTGTGCAACCCAGGGCGATATTAGGGTAATTTTTGCCACGGTTTCGGCCGAATTGGCGCTGCCGTTGGTCGCGCTAACCGCCGCGACCACATAGTAGTACGTTCCGCCGCAGGTCACGTTGGTGTCGGAATAACTGGTGCTTGTGATGCCGGAAGCCATAGTCGTGTAAGGCCCGCCGCTGTAGAACGAACGTCGGACAATATAACTTGTGGCGCCCGAGCTGGCGGTCCACGACAGATCGACCTGGGTCGAGGAAATGGCCGTCACCGTCAGGTTCGTGGGAGCGGGAAGTCCGGTAACCGATCCGACGATCACAGAAGAGTTCGCGCTTTCGCCGGAATTGTTTATCGCCGTAACGATATAATAATATACCCCGCTGACTTCCACGTTTGTATCCGAGAAACTCGTTCCGCTGGTGGCGAAGCCGATTGTGTCGTAGAGGCCGTTAGCGCTTGATGATCGCTTGATTCTGTATAAGGTGGCTCCTGTGCTGGCGGTCCAAGTCAGGTCGATCCTGCTGGGAGTTATAACGGTTGCCGTAATGTTTGTCGGCGTTGGAGGCGGATTAGGGGTGAATTGCACAGTATATATGTTCGGCGTGGGCGGGGTGGACATGCCGTAACCTAGATAGTAATCCACCAATGGACTTTCCATGTAACCTTTGATTGTCATATCATCCCGGTATTCCGGATTTTGGGCCATGGTATAGATGCGGTAGTCGCTGGGAATGTCGGTGGTAAAGATGACGAGCTTGGAATAGTCGGAACTTGTATAAATGACCTCCGTGCGCCAGTCGCCGAAGATGTCGCCTATGAACATCGGATTGGTGCCACTTTCGGTTGCGGTCTCGTATTGCCATGTCGTGAGCATTCGCGAAACAGTTTGAGAGCTGTAATCCCATTGTTCAAATTTACCATCGTTGAGATTATCGTTTAACAGGTCCCCGTTCCACCAAAAAGTCTGACAGGGATATGGAGTGGACGTGGAGATTTCGGTGTTTGTCGGCCCGTTGTAAAGGCCGCTGAACGACCAGACTTCATAGCCGGGGTAATTAGGATCGATGTCTCCGACCATGCCGCGGCCCACGTCTCCGGCCGGAGGAGTGGTGGTGTGTTCCCAGAGGATAACGCCGGTGCTTGCATCGTAATAGTACTCGAGAATGCCGTCGACGTTGTCCTGCTGAATGCCGTAGCCTTGCAGATCGGAGCTATTGGGATCGAATTTGCCGACGTAGAAGCGGTCGCCGTGTTCTATACCTTGACTGGCCAGGGAATAGCGCAAAGTGCCGTCGCTATTAAGACAAAATCCTATTTCACATATTTCGTCTTTGCCGTCGCCGTCGACGTCGGCGATGCGCATTTGATGGCCGTCGGCGCAATCCTGACTGCCACGCAGCCACTTCCACCTTTGAGAAAGCGCGGTTCCGTTAAAGTCCCAGGCGCATATCATGAGGTTGAAGGATTTGTCGGCGTTACGGTTCTTCATCATGGCCACTAGGCTGGGCGTCGTTCCGTTGAGATAAGCGATGGCAAATTGCGCACCCATCTGACCCCGAGCGATATAATCCGTAGGAATTTGTATCCGTGCCCGCTCGGCGCCGGTCAACCCATCAAGCACTGAAATATATTGGTGATTGTCGTTGCTGTCGCTGAGCACCTTGCCGTCGCCGAACGTGACGCCGTTAGCGCTCTTGATGATGACTTCCGCACGGCCGTCGCCGTCCAAGTCGTAGACCGTCACGCCGTCCCACATTCCCTCGTCGATCGTCGAGGAGCCGGGTTGAATATTGTAAATGTTCAAACTGTTGGGGCCAAGGTTCACCGACCACAGGAAGGTGCCGTCGCTCTTGTAGGCTTCGATGTATTGGGGGCCTAGCCCAAGATCACTATTATTCGGATCCGTCGGGGCAAGGCGGTCGATGACATAGTCATATTCTCCGTCGCCGTCAAGGTCGCCGACCCAGACGAATTTGGTCGTGTAGCCGCTGAGCGGGACGCGCAGGGGTACTACGACACACGGTTCCGCAGTAGTGTTTGCCTTGAGCGTGTACGACTCGCTGGCGGCCTGTTCCACGCCGTTGAGGACCGGACGAACGTAATAAGCGTTGTCAACCGACATGTTGGCCGAGCTATCGGTATAGTTGGTGCCGCCGGTAAGGGGCGAACTATTGAGCTTCACAGCCGCGCCGCCGTTGGCGGAGCGATAGAGGTTGAAGGCGATGTTCGAAGGATCGAGCGCAAGCAAACGCCAACTTATAAAAACCTGTGTGGTCGTCGATCGAACCGCCACCACGCCGCGATCGAGGTTTTCCATTAGCCGCACGGAGGAACTCGAAGTGGTTGCGGTCGACGCGGATTCGCTCTGCGAAGTCGCTACCTCGGTTACCGTAGCCGACGCGGCCAATGCCTCGGTAGCATCCTCGGACTCGGAAACCGTTTGCACGGTAACTTTATCCGTGGTCGATGACGTCGACTCCGAGTTGTCCGCGACAACCGATGCGCCATCGTCCGACACAGCAGCCGTTTGCGGAACCGCCGCATCAGTCTCGGAAACTGTAGTCAACAAGGTTTCGGTTGTATCAGCATCCGTCGTTTCCGTCTGGGACGCATCAGTCTGGGAGGTATCGGCCTGAGAGGTTTCAGTCTTGTCCGCCGACAACGCCTCCGTAATCTCCACCGAGGCCGTCACCGACTGCGCGGTTGTGCTCTCCTCCAGCGCCGTTGGCGTCGTAGCACTGGCCGTCGATTCGTCCTCCGCAATCTCCGCCGAAGCCGATGCCGTCGCCGGCGCCGCGATCAATTGCAGGGGATCGGCGCCCGCGCCGTCGGTCCGATTGTGCCGGGCGATCAGGTCGTCGGTGGCGTTGACTTTTCCGTCGCGGTTGTAATCGTAAGGATCGGTGATCGCGGCCGCCGAAAAACCGGTTTTGTTCGTGCGGGAGTTGATTTCGTCTTGCGCGTCCACTACGGCGTTGGCCGAATTGTCGCCCGACTCGCCCACGGCGTTGCCAAAGTAAAACACGTCCGCCGCCGAAAGACCGGTGTTGGTATTCGCCTTGACCGTCACTTGCAGCCACTGGTTCATAAT
>JBEKIK010000521.1:0-4873 GCA_050011795.1 Thermoguttaceae bacterium
GGTATTTTCCAATAGATAATTTGAGATCAGGCTTTCTGTTCAGCTCCTAGAAAGCAATTCATATATAGATCAGAAGTTATGTCCAAGAAACCAGGGACTAAATCAGTTGGGTAGATATTTGGAGAAATGCAATATGAATTGTAGACATTATTTATTTATACAAATGATCCATGCTTTGGCTGCATTGGCCGTTGGTCTAGAGATGTCGGTTGAAATTGCTTCGGCTGCATATGATAACGGCTCAGCAGAATGGAAGTTATTCACTGGCGGAACATGGAATAATCCTAATAGTTGGGAAGCTGCTATACCCACCATTCCCAACAGTGTGGATGCAGTAGCGAGCTTCCATCATTATTTGACCACCAATGGTGAGGTGACGGTGGACGGTCAGAAGGTTGTCGGTTGCTTGGATTTTGATAATTCAGCAGCAAGTTATACAATTGCTGGACCAAATGCAATTACCCTTCAAACCTCTTCTGGCATTCCGACAATCAATGTGGTTGCCGGCAACCATACAATCTCCACCCAAGTAAACCTGACGGCAAATACCAACATCACGGTCGCTGCTAATAGCACGATGAACATTTCAGGCACTCTCACTGGTAATGGCGCAAATTTGAATAAGATTGGTGACGGTACACTCACCCTTGGTGGCAATAATTCTTTCGACGGTACAATCACTGTCATATCTGGCACACTGATAGCTGCCTCCAGCACTGCCCTAGGCAGCACATTATCTGGCACTACGATTCAAAGCAATGCTACTCTCGATCTCAATAGCCAAAACCTTGGCACCGAGGTAATAACAGTTTATGGCTCAGGTATGTCGGGCAATGGTGCTATCGTCAATAATGGTCCAAGCGATCAAACCAATGCTTTACAAACAGTAGTACTTGGTAACGATGCCAGTTTCGGTGGTATTATGCGTTGGGATATCTGTGCACCCAGTAATAGCACTACAAGCCTTGATCTTGCTAATCATACGCTCACCAAAGTAGGAATTAATCGGATCAATTTAGTTAATAGTACTGTGACTGATGGCAACATTATTGTAAATAATGGCATTTTGGGGTTGCAGTCAGGAACAAAAGTCCTTGATAACGCTACCGGGACAACAATCAGCGTGAATACTGGCGGAACATTAGATGTTGGTGCTTCTGGCAGCACTTCATTTTCCGTCACTCGACCCATTGTTATGAATGGCGGCACCTTGATGAATAATAATGGAGGTACTACTTACCTTGCCAGTAATATTACCATGAATACTTCTACTACAAATACGATTTCAACCCTGAATAGACTATTTCTCCAAGGCAATATATCAGGTTCCGGAATAGTTAATAAATCCGCTGGCGGGCTTATTCTCTACCTAACTGGGAATAATAGTGGTTTTACAGGAACTTGGAACCAAAACTACTGGATGACGTACTTCAGTTCTAGCAACTCAGGCAGCCCCAATGCAAATTATGTTGTTCATAGCACTTCTCCAGATGATGCTCCGGCAATATTATGTACAACTAATAGTGGGTTGTCTGTGCAACTAGGTTCTTTGTCTGGTGATAGTGGTTATTTAGCAAATCGAGATCAGACAGGTGTAAATGAAAATTCTTGTTTCATTATTGGAGGTAACAATACCAATACTATATTTGGTGGTGTTATTGCAAATAACTTAGCTGGAGCCCTTGGATCTGGCAATCCTAGTACAGGTACTATATCCATTAATAAAGTTGGAACAGGCATGCAAATTCTAACTGGTGCAAATGTCTATACAGGATCTACAACTATCAATGGCGGCAAATTATTTTTCAACAATTCTTCTGCTTTGAATTACAGCACCAATGCTGGTAGTGTGACTGTCAACAGCGGATCTACTCTAGGAGGCAATGGTACTATATATCGTGACATTGTAGTTAACACAGGAGGTTTTATCGAAGCCGGCGGGAGCGATGGTATAGGTACGCTCACACTCAATAGTCTTACCCTTGGTACCCAATTCACAGACAATACAGCGATCAATGTAAGTAATATTGATACCAGCAATCCGCTGCGTGCTATTGTGAATGTAAGCAACAACGTTACTACTAATGGCAAAACCACAATCAACGTCGGTGGCTTCATCCCAAGCCTTGGCCAGCATAAAATCTTGGGTTACAGTACTCTGAATTTGGTCGGAAAAACATTTAACGATGCTTTCATTCTTGGCACACTGCCCAGCCGTATGATTGCCAACCTTGTAAACAACACAGCGGCCAATGAAATTGCCTTAAACGTTCAGAATACTGATTATCCTATATGGACGGGGACTACAGATGTCAACTGGAATGCGACCACTTCCAATTGGAAATTGGCCAGCAACGGTGTAGCCACCACTTATATTGAAGGTGATAATGTGGTGTTCAATGACTCAGCCACTCAAAATTTCAGCATAAATTTGTCTGGCACACTCTTACCTACCTATATAACTGTAAATAACTCGTCCCATAACTTCAGTTTTAATGGTTCCGGTTCCATTGGCGGCAGTGGAGGATTGACGAAGGCAGGTAGCGGTACGTTGACTATTAATACCATTAATAGCTTTAGTGGTGATGTAACAATTAATGGAGGCACTGTAGTCGCGGGAACCATTGCCAATGTGGGTAGTAATAGTGCATTGGGCAAAGGAATGAATATATCATTTGATAGTGGTTTGCTTAATTACACTGGTGCCACAGCTTCATCCAATCGTAGTATTACTCTAAATGCCAGTGGCGGCACCATTGATGTTAGCGATACTAATACCACATTGGCCTTAAATAGTGCTACTGGTGCAGGCAGCTTGACCAAGGAAGGTCTGGGCAAGTTGAGTCTCACTTCCGATAATGTTTATAGTGGTAATACAACAATCAACGACGGCACATTAGAGTTATCAGGTGGACTATACAACCACGGTACAATTCCTGGCTCAGTTATTGTGAACAACGGGGCTAAGTTGCTGCTCAGTCAAAAAGACATTTTTGGCAAATACCTGACAAATTCTGTAGCGAATATTACTATTAATCAAGGTGGACTTGTGGAGAATGGGGGCAGCGGTACCACAAGCTATTATAATACTTTGCAAGATCTGACTCTCGCAGGTGGTGAACTATGTGTCAATGGTGGTTTAACCACGAATTGGCAGGCGTATCAATTGAAAGGAACTGTCTCAGTAATAGGAACAGTTTCCTCACAAATTACCGTCGGATCAAATCTGTATAACTTCCTGACTCAAGTCCAGATTGGAAACAACATTGCTAACGGCACAACTACGTTCGATGTAGCAGATGTGACAGGTGATGCCAATGTCGATTTGACAATCGCACCCGAGTTGGCAGATGGCCGTGATTCATTGGGTAATACAGTGGCTTCTGGAGTAATAAAGGCTGGCCCGGGAACAATGCTATTAACCGGTCACAACACTTACTCTGGCGGAACGACAATCAATGCTGGAACAATCCAGGTTGGAAATGGGGGGAATTCCGGGACCATTGGAATAGGAGGAGGGATTAATATTAATAGTGATGCCAATCTAATTTTTAATCAGAACACTACAGTGGTAGTGAGCAGCACTTTAAATGGTTCAGGCACCATTACCCAGGATGGAGCAGGTAGCGTTGTACTTACAAAAAATAATTCCGCCTTTACCGGTGCTTTAAATATGAACGGTCCAGTAACTATTGCCAACGATAATGCACTCGGTGCAGTCGCTGCTGTCCAGGCCAACAATAGCACCATCAAATTCGGAGCTGTCGGTCTGAATGAAGGAACTTTAACTGGGTGGGATACCACTAATACCCCTGTACTGATGACACCTACAGTAAATTTTTATAAATATTTGACTGGCAATCAAATAGGTTTGAACCAAACCGTTGTTTATCAGGGCAAAATATATCTAACTTCAGGTCAGTGGAGCTTTGCCAAGCAATACAACATGTATGCTTATCTTAAAATTAATGACCAGATCATTCTCAATAATACAAATAATGTTCCTTCATCCGGCTCCATCTCTATTAATCAAGATGGTTGGTATTCGATTGATTTGCGAGTGGGTAATGCCGGAAGCCTTAGTGATCCTACACTAAGTTGGCCCTTCGGCATCGGTGTGAAACAAGGGGCGATATCATATCCACTCACGTCCACGGGTTTTGAGGCTTTTGATGAAGGAGCTGCGGGCATCTCCCTGCATTATACAGATAATTCGAGTTTCAATGTGTATAACAACTTTGTTCTATCTGGACAAAATGCTATTGACACAAGTGGACTCGGTACTGGAACAGTTACGTTATATGGAGACATTAGTGGCACTGGTGGTCTGACAAAGACTGGTTCTGCCGATCTATTCTTTGCTGGAAACCTGAGCTACACAGGTGATACTAATGTTGAAGCCGGCACTCTTTATGTACAGGCATTAACCCCCTCGGCAAATATAACTGTTGGTCCCGACAACGCTTGTCTGGTGGCTAGTTCTGTGGTTTGCGAAACGCTTACGATTGGTGCCGGGGGCAGCCTAACGATCAAACCTTTACTTGGTGGTCCGTTAGAAAATCAATTCACATCTGTTCCTGAACCAAACACATTGTTGCATTTGGTGATTTCTGTCTTTGGGCTTATTGCCGCTTGGTATTGGGGCTTTAAGAAGAAAGAAGGGTAAAGTAAAATGCCAGATTCATGCTCTTTGTTCAACTAGTAATAATTCTCACGAACACATCATTTCCTTCCACTTTAACTTCATGGACCTGGTGTAAACAACGGTTGAAAACTGTGGCGCGTGTGGGTTGAAAAGTGTGGCGCTCAGAATGAAAGATGGTACTATTGTAACTCCGATGTTAAGGGAAAGAAAGTAGTCTCCCCTGACCTA
>JBEKIK010000522.1:0-3178 GCA_050011795.1 Thermoguttaceae bacterium
TATTGGATTGCACAGTACGCGACGGCGGGCTGGTGAACGATCACATGTTTGAGGACGGGTTCGTCCGCGCGATATACGACGCCTGCGTGGAGTCGGGCATCGACTACATGGAAGTGGGTTATAAGGCCGACAATAAAGTCATCGCTCACGACAACTTCGGCGCATGGAAATTCTGCAAAGAAGACGACATCCGCCGCGTGGTGGGCGATAATCCCACCCCGCTGAAACTCACCGCCATGATCGATGCCGGTAAATCCGACTGGCGCAACGACGTGCTCCACAAAAAAGACAGCGTGCTAAGCATGATCCGCGTGGCGTTTTACGCCAACCAGGTTTCCGAGGCCATGGACATGATCAAGGACGCCAAAGATAAAGGTTATGAAGTCTCGGCGAACCTGATGGCCGTGACCACGGTTAAGGAACAGGAAATCGACCAGGTGCTGGAAGTGCTGGTTACCTCGCCGACTGACGTAATCGTGGTCGTAGACAGCTACGGGGCGATGTACGCCGAGCAGGTGGAATTGTTAGTCAAGAAATACCTGGATTACTGCAAGGCATCGGGCAAACAGGTGGGCATCCACGCCCATAACAACCAGCAGTTGGCCTTCGCCAACAGTATCGAAGCCATCATCCACGGGGCGAACCGCATCGACGCCTCGATGGCCGGGCTGGGGCGCGGGGCGGGCAATTGCCCGATGGAACTGCTGATCGGTTTTCTGCGCAATCCCAAGTTTAAAATCCGGCCAGTCTACCAAGTGATACAAGAGCGCCTGCTGCCGCTGAGCCGCCAGGTGGAATGGGGACCATACGTGCAATACAACATCACCGGACAGCTCAACGAGCATCCCCGCAGCGCAATCGCCGCACGGAATAAAAGCGAGCGGCGCGATAACTACGTCGACTTCTACGATCGTTTGACTAGCGACGTATAGTACATTGCCAGGGCAAAGCCCAGGCATATATTCAATATCGCAAATACAAACGTTAATACCACCACAACACGACCTTTCCGATGCAGAAGGTAAAGACGGCTATATCAAATATAGATCAAGAATAAAATGTGGAATGCGGATTAAAAGACGCAGAACCAGCAGCCGGGTAATCGAGTAGGGACCGGTTGCTTTAAACGGTATTGGCGCTTCATCGGTTAATTAGGCGTCGTCGAACATAGACGAACGTGCTTATAAGTCCAGAGGCCAGCAGTATCAATGTGCCCGGCTCAGGCACGGTACTCAGGGCGTAGTCGCTGAAACCGGTCACCGTGAAACTCGCGTACCCGCCGTTGCAGGTCAGGTCGGTGGCGTCGAACTGGCTCCAGGCGGTCCCATCGTATTGCCAAACGGTGATGTCGTTCCTGGAAATGCCCGAGCCCACGTCAAAAGACAGATAGGCGGGCTGGCCGGTCGTATAGCCGCCGTTGACCGTCATCTGCCAATCGCCCAAGAGCGTTTGGTTAATAGAACTGAGAATTGTTTCCAGGTCGGTCAAAGGCTGGCCGCTGATGGCCGAGGCGGTAAAGTTGAGCAATGAGTGTCCTTTTTTCGGAGCAAAACTCGCGCCCAAGCCTCCATCAGTAACCAGCAATCGCTGGATGTTTTTCAGATCGATGGTTATCGGCGTGCCGGATAAGCCTGTTTGTACTGCGGAGGCGGTAAAGGTGTGGGCAGTAGAATCCCAGATGCCGCCGATAACCTGGTATATTCCTGTGCCGGACCAAGTGCCGGCGGAGATCGGCGTGTATGGCACATTTGCCGCCGCACCGGTCCCGGCAAGGATCCGGACTGTACCATTGTTGGTGATCGTGCCGGTTCCGTTGTTGACTGTTAATTGACTGCCGTTGTCAACATCTATGGCCAGTAACGATTGGCTATTGATAGAAACGCTCGTCGCTGTGACGGAGCCGCCGCCGGAGATGTTAAGCGTTCCTTGTCCATTGCCATCCCAACTGGTATTGCCCACAACGAAATTCGATCCGTTTGTCCACGTGGAGTTGAGACCATCAACCGTAACCATTCCCGTACCGACGGAGGGCGGTATGCTGACCACGTCGTAGCCTATGTAGGCGGAGTAGTTGCTCAAGACGCCGCCGCCGGTGATTAAGAGCGTCCCTTTGCCTCGATAGCCTACATACAGATCTGAGCTGTCGATCAGCTTTGAATTCATGCCAGCAACCGTTACATTTCCCGCCGCGGTTGAAGAAAGACCAATGCAGACTTGGTTGCTGCTGACCATGCCGCCACCGGTAATTTTCACTGTCCCGGTTCCATTTGAGCCGACATAGAGGTTTGAGCTAATGGTCCACTGGGAGCCGGGACCATCGACAAATACCATGCCTGTCCCTCCGGTGTAAGCGGTGCCGACGTCTCCATAAGCGCTGTTGACCGTGCCACCACCGGTGATTTTCAGAGTCCCATTGCCAAAATAGCCGACATAGAGGTCACCACTGTTGGTCCAGTTTGAGTTTGCGCCATCAATGGTAGCTACACCAGTTGAACCAGAAGAATAGGCGATATAACCCGTTTGAGAATTGACCGTAATTCCATCTCGAATGGTTAGTGAACCGTTTGTTTGCCAGCCTATGCCGAGATCTCCGTTAATGCTCGGATCACTCATGTCGAGTTTCAAAGTAACATTTTGGCCAGGCTGGTTGTTAAGTGTAAACGTCTGGGTCAAACCATGTTTAGAATCAAACAGCAGATCGAGGTCGCTTGCCAAACCGGAGGTGTTCAACACGCCGGTACCCGTTAACTGAGCAAATGATGATATCCATAATGTTCTCGTTGTTAGTGTTCCGTTGTTAAAGTTAATATTACCGCTGGAACCGGTGCCATAAGCTACATAGGTTGTTTCAGCATTGGTGACGGTGCCGCCATCAGTGATATTAAGGGTACCGTTGCCATAATCTCCGACATAGACGTCCGAACTGTTGGTCCAAGAAGAATTAACTCCGCTGACGGTCACAATGCCTATCGTATCTGGAAAGTAGCCGATGTTGCTATAGCCGTTATTAACCACACCTCCGCCACTGATATTCAAGGTCCCATTGCCATACCAGCCGATAGCGAGCCATTGGTTCGTCCAAGTCGAATTATCACCATCCACCGTCACTTCGCCCGAGCAACCAGATGAGTAGCCGATGTAGGCAATTTGCGAAAGAATGTCGCTTCCGGAATCAACC
>JBEKIK010000523.1:0-3998 GCA_050011795.1 Thermoguttaceae bacterium
GTGGGCCTGCGGTCGTTTCCGCCCACGGGAAAAACCACCTCGCTGATCGGCTGTTCCATCGATCCCACGCCCGAAGGCCTTGCCGCCATGCAGCAATTCCTCCGCTCGACCGGTTCGGTAATCAAGCCCGAGCAAACGCAATTCATTATCCAAGGACTGCGGACCAGCTTGGGAATGCACAACATCAGCGTCAACGGCGTTTCGCCCAAGACCCACTTTGCCCAGGTGATGGTCGAAGCCGATTATCGCATGAAACTCATCGGCATCGGTTTGGAAAAACCGCCGGTTAAACTGGTTAGTTACGTGGATCGGGCCAGCGCGAGCGACGTCAGCCGCAATGCCTTGCAGCGCTGGTTCTTCACGCCCGACTATCAATGCGTCCGGGTGAGCTTAGACAACCTGGCCATGGAACTTGTCGGCGACGGCGTGAAACTCGTGGGCGAAAACGAACTGATTTCTTCCAGCGGACAACGGCAGGTCGGCGGCGGCATAAACAAGGCCAGCCAGGCCTTTGTTACCGGTTTCACCAAGATATATCCGGAACTGGCCAATCGGTCGCCGGTTTACGCCGATCTCAGAAACCTCATCGACATCGCCATTGCCGCGGCCTTCATCCAACAGCAGGATTATTACGCCAAGGCCGGTTGGAAAATGGAGTTCCTCGGCGACGAAAACGCTTTTCCCATCGAAACATACGACATTCCCAAGACCGTGGAAAGCACGGTTAACGCCCTTATAAAAGGCGGCCGCCTGCTTACGCCCATCGGCGGCGGCGTGGAAATCCAACCCCAAAAGGCCCTGGAATCGGATAAACTCCTGGCCGACGAAAAGGGCAAAGTCGCCAAAATTCGCCAGGAAACCAATATCAATCTGGCCCCCGGTCAGTGGTGGTGGGATTAAGCCTTATTGATAATCGGACAACTATCCAATAAAATAAGTCGATATGAAAAGGGGTAACGGATAATTCTTCATTAATTCAGGAGATATGCACATGGACATGAAGGTCCTATATATCGAACTTTACGTTTCTTTCCTGCTGGCAGTCATCGTTTACGTGTTAATGGAGTTGTTTAAAGTCGAGACGGAAAAAGCCCCTTCGGGCGGCGATGAGCGGCAACCGATAAACTTTCCCCGATTCTCTATCTGGCTCGTCGGCATCGGAATGTTCCTGGTCATAATGGGCTGGTTGACGTCCTTCGGCGTTAACGAGGCGGTGAAGTATTTAACCTATAGAAACCTTAATAAAGCGGTAAAGGAATTAACTGAATCCAAGGATCCTAAATCCGAGGATTATAAAAACAGCATAATCCGCCTTAATCAGGCCGTGGAGAATTTACCTAAATCAACCGACTCTGCATCAACCGACTATGAAAACAGCATTACCCACCTTAAGGAGGCGGTGAAGACATTATCTACGTCCACGGACTCTAGCTCAAAGGACTATGAAAACGGAATTCGCCTCCTTAACGAGGCGGTCGCGGCTATAACTAAATCCACGGTCTACGAAAACGGCATTATCCTCACCGCCAAGTGGCTTTTCTTTCCCGGAACCATCGCCGTGGCCATAAGTTTGTTGATTTTCGGGTATAAAGCCGCCATTCATCCTCGATCGCCTTCCTGGTTCAACCTCGCCGGGATCATTACCATTGCAATCGGCATCCTGGCGTTCTGCGCCAGCGCGGCGGTTGGATGCGTGGTAAGATCCATAAACTCCGAGATCACTCCCGTTCCTGAAGTGGTTTTAATCACCGGATTGCTGAACCCGTTCTTTTTCGTGGGCATCCCCCTGGGCTTCTATTGGCTGTACCGCAGCAAACAGCGGTCCGCTCCGCGGACGAAATAGATCGGAAAAGGTGTCAGAAACGTGTCAGGCATTATTTTGGATTTCCTTTCATGGACGGCCTGGAAGGAAAAAGACGCCAGGAACCATTTTTAAAGTTGTGCGTAGTAAATATCGGTCCCTGACGCCTTTTCTCCCCCAATCACACCGCTGTTTTGCCTCCGAGTGTATTTCGCATGAAAATCTTGTTTTACTTAGAGCCGTTGATCGAACTAGGCAAACCATTTTGGAAAAGCGATTGGATCACGGATTTTACGCGCAATCTGATCGACACGATGAACCGCTTTTCCGAGCCGCCGGAAAACATCGGCGTGGTATTGAAAGACTCGATTGTCCAGCGTTGTCCGCTGCCCGGGGTACGGATATTTGTGCCCACGCAAAATGAACTGCTAAACCAACGACGGTATCATTATCTCGATTTGACCGTCAACTGGCACCGGGGCACTTTCTCCTCCGAAACGCACGACTATTACGTGCGACTCTTCCAAAATCGTTTAGAGGGATTCACTCCCGATGTAATCATTACCTATACCCCCGTTCCTTTTTTGCGAACATTATTCCCAAATGCATTAATACTGCATACTGAAGTTGCCATGTTTACGCGCCTGCCGTATCCGTGGACGCGTTTTTTTGATCCGCTGGGCATGGGCATCGGAAGATATCCCTCCGCTTTTTGGCCGCAATTGTCGCAGTCCTTGCATCTGGGCGAAAAGGAACGGGCTTTATTGGAAAAATTCATAAATCATTGTCGGGAAATCATTCTTGCCAAGTCGCCGTTTCGTTCATTGTGCAAAAACTACCGCGACCGATTTCAGCGGCTGGTGCTGCTGCCGTTGCAAGTCAGCGGGAACTATCTTTTCGACGCGTATGTACCCTACCGCAGTCAATACGAGTACCTGATCGACGTCTTGGAGCAAGTCCCTAATGATGTTGGGGTGTTGGTAACCACGCATCCGGATTTTCCGGCATTGAGTGAAGAAGTCGTCGAGTTTTGCCGCTCGAAATACCCTCATTTTCTGTATGACTACGGCTTTCTCGATTATTACGCCTCTTCTCAATATCTTATCGCCGAGGTTGACGCTGTGATTAATGTATCTTCCTCGACGGGATTGAGCGTTCTGTTGTGGGATAAAAAACTACTCTCGCTGGGAGGCGATTTCTTTCCGATCATCGCCGACGGAAAATCGCTGGCCGAATTGCCGGATGTGCTGTCTGCGCCCTTGCGGGACAAGTCCGCGATTCTCTATTGGATGCTCACGCACTATGTCATTCCCGAGTGGAAACTTCGCAATCCCCCGTGGCTGGAAAGTTTTTAAAAAAGAGGTCTGGAAATCTATCGAAGCCGCGGCGTTGACGCGGAGTTTTATGCTCCATTCGACGACGATAGCGAAACCACTTTTTCAGCATGGTCCGCCTCGTTAAACGAAAACATACCCGTTCCATCCCAGGCGGCCATTAGCCGCCGCGAATTCGCCGAACAACACGGCCAGTTCGTTCGCTTGCAGAAACAATACAATGAATTGCAAAAACAATACAGTAAAATGGTCAACCGCTTGGCTTGGAGAATACTGAAGAAGATCAACCATTTACCCGGTGTTCCGCTGATTAAGCGACTTCTGCGACCGTTGATAATCAGGATGATTGAGATAAGTAGGATACATAAAAACAAACGTTGATTGGAAAAGGTGTCGGGAACCATTATTTTGTTATTCCTTGCATGTATGGCCTCGGGGACGAATGACGGAATAAAAGTCCGAAGCAAACGGTCGTCCGCTCCTCGGGCAAAATAAAAAAGAAAAAACTTGCCCTGACGGAAGGAAAAAGGTGCCAAGAACCGTTTTTGTAAGTGGTGCACAATAAATATCGGTTCCTGACATCGTTTCTCCCTCGGTCCCTGACGCCATTTATTGCAATATAAACAATCTGGGAAAATTGCGTGGCGGGCATTTACATAAATCGGTCTGGCTTTTTAGCCGTTTAGCCGATAAAAATATCGACTGCCAAAGGCTGTAGGCTATAGACTGGAGGTTTGGGGAGGAGCTAGAGGCTTGGGGCTAGAGGTCGGACAGATTCAAAATACTTACTGAAAACTGATAACTGACAACTGATTTCTGACAACTTTCATGACCCTTAGAGACTGTAAATATCCCACCGATCA
>JBEKIK010000524.1:0-2741 GCA_050011795.1 Thermoguttaceae bacterium
GGGCACGAAACCCCAGGTATTCGCCAGCGACCGGTTGTAAAGCGACAGGAACATTCTCACGTCTTCCTTGAACCTCGATTTGTCCAGCGAACGCAGCTTGACGTTGTATCGCTCGACGATCTGCTCGGCCACCGGCCTTAACTTGTTGGAAATGGCCGGAAGCATGTCCATGTGTCCCCAGAAGGCGTACAAGTCCTGCGTCTTGCGAAACCCGTAGTTTTCGATAAGCCGCTCGTAATAGGGCGGATTATAGGTCATCATGAATGTGGGCTGAGAATCGAAACCCTGGATTAGCAGGCCCAATTCGTAATTTTGCGAAGGATTGGCCGGCCCGCGGAGGTTATAGATGCCTTGATCGGCGAACCACTGCTTCACGGCGTCGAAAAGGCCCGTGGCGGCTTCCTGATCGTCGCGGCACTCGAAAAACCCGAAGAATCCCCGGCGTTCGTTGTAGTGTACGTTGTGCCCGTGGTTGAGAATCGCCGCAATCCGTCCGCATACCTCGTCGCCGCGCATGGCCAGAAAGGTTTGCACTGAATTCCGGGCGTAAAACGGATGGGGGTTGTAACCCACCAGCTCTTTCTGGTTGGAACGCAGCGGGGGAATCCAATTCGGATCGCCCTCGTACAAGGTCCAGGGAAATTCCAAAAACTGCTTTTGCTGCCGGCGCGTTGTTACGCGATGAATTCTGAGATCAGCCATTATTCTTACCGTCGATAGAAACGTCTCCTTGACTTAAAGCGACGATTGTACCGGCAGTAAGGGTATACGGTCAATTGGGGATTATTTATGCGACCGTTTCAGGCTCGAGGGATTCCACACGGTTCCCACCGCAGGTCCTGGCTCGATCGAGCGCTTGTGTAACGCGTTTCATCAGGGTGGCGGTCGTATCGTCAAAAGTCGCTTCGGTCACGCCCAGGCTGACGGTAAGATTCCTGCGGAGTTGCCTGGAGGTGGAAACGGCGATTCTCAGCCTTTCCGCCATTTGTACGGCAAGTTCCAAGTTTTGTTGCCGCAACAGGATCAAAAACATCCCTTCCTTAAAGCGGCCGATGATGTCGCTTCCGCGGCATTGGCGCCGCAAAGGTTGGGCAAAATGAACCAGTATCTCGTCTCTTTCACCGCGGCCGAGAGTTTTTTTGATCTGTTTGAAACAATCGATATCCAAAAGGATTACGCTAAACGGGATGCCGGATCGTTTCAAGAGTCTCAGTTGATCGGGAATGATTTTATCGAGTTGGCGCCGATTGGTCGTGCCGGTAAGGGCGTCTTTTTCCGACAATTCGCGGAGCTTGTCGTAGGCGTCATCCAAAGCCGCGGCCTCGCTGGCATCGCGAAACATACCCACCGCGCCGACTATTTCATCCCGCTCATTTTTAAGAGGCACGCAGTGCATGGCAACGGCGATGCGGCGGCGGTCCTTGTGGCGGAAAAACATTCGCTTGTATTGGGGCATATAAAATCTTCCGCTCTTTGTCGACGATGTAAACTCCGTCGGATAAAGAATCAAAGAGTTGTTTGAAAAAAACAAGGCTAACGGGCTGATTCTCCGCGGCCAATGCCGATTGGCGGGAGATTTCAAGATTATTATCGTCCACCCCTAACCCCCAATAAATGATCTATTTCACTTTAGTTTAAAAGAAGTTGGCTCTGAAAAATTATAGATTATATCTACTCGCGCAGGCTGACATGAGCGTTTTATTATGCGGATTCCATCCGGGAAAACGTCATTTTCTCAAATAGAGGTAAAAAACGTAAATATCCCGGCATGAACCTAACATAAAAACCGGATCTTACGCGCACTTCGGGTGGTCTTGACGTGACCGATCGAATGCATAGGCTTGAGCCCTTTTTCTCTACAATAACAGAGAAAAATGACTTAATTAGGATCGGCTTTATCGGTCACATTGACACGGATCATCCAGTCGCCCTTTTCAAAATCTTCCGGTTTTTCGCCGGGCAATCCCACCATAGAATTGCCGCTTCCTTCGGTGTCGTGGTGAACATAAACTCCTTTGGTGGCCGTGGGATTGAAGCCTACGCAGACGATGAATTCCTGGGGAACCCGCGTGGGCTTGATTTTTAACGCCACCCAACGGGGATTCCCGCGCTGAAACTTGGAATAGGGAAACTGATTGTCGGTAATAACCTTGAAGTCTTTATCACACAGCCAGACGTGGAAATTCTCCTTTGGAGGAGCCGGCATGCCGTAGCGCGAACCGTAGATCCGCACCTCGGTCACGTAACAGGAATCGCCTGCGACCTGGAAGCGGACCGCGTGGCCGCCGCCGGCTATGCTTTGCGTGCCGGCCTCTTTGCCATCGTCGTGTGCCAGCTCATGCGTTTTGCCCGTGAGTTTATTCTCTTCCACCGTATCGGACGCCACTTTACTTTTAGAGCGTTTAAGGATCAGGATCTCCTGAGCATCATTCCACCACTGGCTGGTTTGCTCGCTTGATTTGTCCAGCAGGGCCTTGCCTAAACTTTCGGCCGGATTGGCAGGATCAATCTTGGTTTCTCCCCACACGCGGAAAATCGGGGCGATTTTTTTGTCGCCGACGATTGCCACCAGTTGTTTCCAAGTTCCCGCCGCCTTTGCCACAGTGGTAGGTTTTTCAGAGGACAACTTTTTTTCCAGTCGTTTTGTGCCATCTTCGCTGTAATCGTAGCGATCGGGCCATAAATCTGGGCCTTCCTTAGCATATACGACATCGACAAGTCGGGATCCCATGTAATCGGCC
>JBEKIK010000525.1:0-4876 GCA_050011795.1 Thermoguttaceae bacterium
CCAGATGGATCTGTGCGCCGGCAAGTTTCAGCAAGCCCGTCGGTTCCAGGGAGCGGATTTTCGCCACCTGTCGCCAGCTCTCGGCCGCTTCGGGCCAGCGGTTTTGCCCTTGGCGAATTTCCGCCAGCAGGGCGTGGCTTTCCGATTCGTTGGGCAGGACTTCGACGATCGAGGTGTATGCCCGTTGGGTTTCCTTGTCCTTGCCCAGCGATTCGTATCGTTTGCCAAGATCTTGATAGAGCTTGATGTCGCGCCGCGATAGTTGGACTGCGCGGAGCAATTGCCCGATCGCGCCCGCCTTGTCGCCCTGTTTATCGTAACAGTCGATCAGTTGTTGATAGGTTTCGGCATCGTTGGGCTGGAGTTCGCACGCCAGATTGAGTTGGGCGACGGCCTTGGCGTATTGTTGCTTTTCGGCGTATATCTGGCCGACGGCCTTGCGCACGATCGGATTTTGCAGACCGGTGTCGGAGGATTGTTTGTCCAGTTCGGCGACGTATGCGTCCAGGTCGGGCGATTGGCGAAGGACGCCTTTGAGCGATTCAAGGGCCCCTTTGCGCTGGTCGATGCGCGGTCCCCAACTGATGATCGCCCCGCAGGCGGCGTCTACCGCACGGGCCGTTTTTTTCAAGCCCGCGTAGGCTTGGGCCATTTTTCCGTAATAGTCCGAAAGCGTGCCGTTGCCTATGCCGCGGCGAGGCTGGGTCCGCTGGTGCAATGGAATCAGCTCTTTATAGTACTCAACCGATCGCTCGTAGAGTTGGTTTTCCAGGCAGCTTGCCGCCAGGGCGGCCATGGCGCCTTCGTTCCAACGATTTCCTTCATGGAAATAGGCGTTGGTTTGTTTGAGCAGTTCCGCCAGTTCGGCTGGTCGATTGGTGCGGAAGTATGCGTGCATCAGCCACACGCGGTATTGCATGTTATCGCTCCGGCGCTCGACAAGCGGCAAAAGTATGGGGATCGACTCGCCGTGCCGATTTTGCTCGTGCAGATATTGCACCAATTCCGATTGGCCCGATTCATCCAGTACGTTTTCATGATAAGCGTTAAGGAGAATTTCGACGGCCCGATCGAAGCGATGCAAGCCATGATGGAAATACTGGGCTATATACACCACCGCCGCCGAGGATTTCTTTTGCTCGGCGAGCACTTCTTCGGCGGTTTTGGCGAAGGCGTCGGTCTTTTCAGCCCAGAAGTGATTGGGATTTCCGCCATGATCCATGCGGTAAATGGCGGCGTTATGCACTTGCCGGGATTCCAGATCGCGGCGCAATTCGGTGACGACGATCCCCAACAATCGCTCTTCCAGATCCCCCAGAGGCTTGACTTGCAGACGCCAATCGGCGATTTTCCAGCCGAACTGGTTCCAGGAGTCCGAGTTGTTCAGCCGGAACCAGGCCGGCTCGTGTTCGACCCTTTCGATTAAAAACGCCAGGGCGTCGCGCGGTCCAGCCACGTTGTGCAAGGCGTCGGCCACCTGGTTGACGGCCGATTGATAATTGTTGGTTTGCAGTTTAAGGACTTCCGGCAGGCGTTTCATGGCGAAGGTTTTAATATCTTCGGCCGCGGTTGGCATTTTTTTATCGTGCGCGGCGTTATATATGCCGCAGAGGCGATTGATCAGGGCCGCGCGGTGATTTTCATTGCCCGAATCGAGTTCGGCCTGGATTTTCCGCTCCACCGCTCGGTAGAGCGTTGCCGCGTTGCCCAGCGACACGTCGCCGTCGTTGCGGATGGCGTTTTCGTACAGTTCGTAAAGCCGCTCGATAAGCCAAAACGTTTGTTGCCGGTTGCATGGGTGCCGGAGTTGCTCCTGCAATACTTTTTCGCCGCGATCGTAGTGCCGCGTTTGTTCGAGGTAGGAAACGAACGTTCCCAGGGCCTCGTTGGCGGCCGAGGTGAGGATTCCGTCCAAGGCGTTTTGATATTCGTCCAGCGCGGACTGCAACAGATCGACGGCCTGCTGGCGCCGGGAATAATTCCAATGGGCATTTGCCAGGCGCAGCGCGATGTGCAGCCGATCGAGCGAGCCGGGCGCCGACTCCTCGTGCAGCGCTTGCAACTGCCGGAGTTGTTCCTCGGCTAGTTTGGCGTCTGGGATCGCGCCTAAGGAGGCCAGGAAATCGGCCATGAGTTTCTTCTCGCCGGCCGACCACTGCCGCTTGAAGGCTCGTTGCATGGCTTTTAGCGCCTTTTCAGCTTGCGGGCCGGGCTGGTTTTTCAGTTCCGTTGCCCGGCGTTCGACCAGAAGTTCTAGCATATCGAGTGCGCGTCGGTCGATTTCGGTTTTCGAGCGATCGCGCACTTTTGCCAGATGCTCGACAAGCGAATCAGCCGCGGCCTCGTCGCGGATTTCACTTAACACCGAGCCCATATTTTGCAGGAAGGGGTAGACTTGTCCCGCGGTATGCCCCACCACTGCGTCGGCCATGCAGGCGAGCAGCCGGAAATCGCGCGTGGCTACATAGAATTCGCGGAGTTGCCACAAGTAGTTTTGCGGATTGCTTGATTTCTCGAAAAGTGCGGCGAAGACCGTCATTACTTCTTTATCCAATTCGTCCGGCGGTTTGGCGTTATAGATTTGCCAAGGCCGGAGTTTTTGCGACAGCCAATTGCTCAGACGCCATTCTTCGGTGGATTTATAGGAGGCCGCAAGCGAGCGTTCGTAAAGCTCGCGGCGATTGATGACCATGTACCAATCGGCCAAGGTGCGATATTCCCGCGGCCCCAGTTCGTCGGCGACCTGGATGGTTTCAAAAAGTTTCACTGCTTCGGCGATTTTTCCCTGCTCGGCCAGCAGATAGGCTAGCGTCAATCGCCAATAATTGTCCGCCTCGCCGGGCTTGATCCACGATTGCAGGGCCTGCTCCAATTCCTTGGGCCGATCGAGGGCAACCAGGAGTTGATATTTGAGCATTTTCCATTGAGAATCTTCCGCGTCGGCGGCCAGGGCTTCGTCGAGATATTTCAGCAGCCGGTCGATCAACTCGGGTTTTGCGTTTTTACGCGCCGCCAGGTTCATAAGCGTTATCAGGTAGCGATGCTGCAGCGATTTCTCCAACATGGCTCCCGGATCGTCTTCGGCGGCAATGGCCGTAGGCCTTGGTTTCGCTCCCACATATTCCCAACATTCCTCCGCGGCGCGGTCCAGATTCTGGCCTGAAAGCACGTCGAGATAGAGCCGTTCGATATTCAACCAGGGCAGGATTTTTTCGGATTGTTTTTGCATCTCTTGCTTTATCCGTTCGGCAAATCCTTCCCGGGCCAGCCGGACGTTATCCGCCCGCTTGGCCGCCAGTTCCGTGCGGGTGAGCTTTTCCTGGTGTTCGATCTTGGCCATGTCCGCTTCAAAACGGGATTGCACCATACGATCGGTCAGGCGGTGCAAGGCGGCGACTTCGGCGGCCAGGCGATCAGCCGGTTCCTCGTCGCCGGAAAGCTTATCCAATAGTGCGAAGGCTTCGTTTTCGCGCTCCGCCGACCACGCTTGGGCCAACAGGGTGTCGAAAAGCGCGGCTGCGCATGAAGTGCGATTTTCTTCCGCCGCCTTGTCCAATTGTTCGCGCAAAAAGGCCAGATGTTCTTCAGCCCCGACTCGGGATGAAAGGATCTGCACGAGCGTCTGGGCCAACCGCCCCTTGACGTCCGGATCGGTCTCGGCCGCCCAGCGTTTGTGCAATTCGGCGGCAAAGCGTTTCCACATCTCAGGCTCGACTGCCGGATCGTTGGGCATGATCCAGGAAACGAACCGCTGGACCTGATCGGCGGGGAGTTTTTCCAGTTCTGCGTCCAGCAGCGCGGCCGCGCCCTTGCGCACGAGCCGGCACTGGTCGGTTTGCTGGAACCGCCAATTTCCCATGATCGTATCGGCGATTTGCTGCTGTGAATCGCTCTTTGCGAAATATATCGCGGCATCGGCCAGCGCCGGCAACCATCGCTCGTCGATCCGGTCAGTATATAGACTGTAACCTTGCCCCAGGGCCTGCTCGACTGCCGCTTGGAGTTTTGCGGCAACCTCGGGCCTCAACCGGTCCGGAGTCCGGCCTTCCTTGAGCCACTTATCTATTGTTTCGTTTGCATAGTCCGTCCGGCCGCTCTTGACCAGCGCGCTTAGATATCGCTGATAAACCATCATGCTTGACGGATTTTGCTTCATCCACTCGGCCAAGTAATCGACCAAATCCGGATAACGTCCTTCCTGCTCCAGCAATTGGCAGTAACAGTTCCGCAGCATTTCCTCTTCCTGGGGCAACCATCGGGCCTCGTCCGTCAGTGATCGGGTAATCCAGGCATAAGCCGATTCGATATCGCCAGAACCGGCCAGGCTTTGGGCGTATTGATACTGCAAGTTGGAGTCGTGCAGATACTCCCTGGCCAATTGCTTTTGCAATGCGAGCCACTCGTCCGACCGGCCGGTCTGCTGCAAATAACCGACTCGTTGCTGGTTCCACTGCTTTAGCCCGAGCAGATATGGCGGCTGACGCTCGAATACCGGCCGCAGGATGTCGAGCAAGGCCAGTATTTCGTTGGCCTCCAAAATGCCAGAGGACTGGCCGATGAGGTGATTGGTCAGGAATAGTTCGTCGGAAATGGAATTACCAGCCAACGACGTTTTGGCGAGTTTTTCGGCTTCTGCCATGGTGTTCTGCTTTAGTTCCTCGCGTCGCCGGCTGACGTTTAAAAAGGCGTTGCGAATCCAACGCACGCCCGGCTTGCCGTCGGAGAGCTTTTCGGCCTTTTCCAGGTATTCCTGTGCGCGGCTCCATTGTTGGATTCGGGCAAAACGCAGAAGCAGAACCGCCTGGTCGTCAAATGTCGCCTTGCCGGAGGCTATCGCCTTCTTTGCGGCGGTGAGTTTGGGCAAAGGCTCGCGGAG
>JBEKIK010000526.1:0-6273 GCA_050011795.1 Thermoguttaceae bacterium
TCGGCTACCCGGCTGATGCCGACCGAAAGTGCCGGACTGTCGATCCGCCGTAAAAATCCGGCCGCGATCGGATCGTCGGCGTTGAGGACCACCAGCGCCTCGCCGCGAAGGTGATCGAACAAGCGCGAACCGGCCGGCCGATAGTCATTGGCTGTTATATTGCCGCCAAGGTGGTCGCGGGTGAAGTTCGTCACGCAGACGGCGTCGTAACATACTCCGGCCATGCGCGACTGCTCCAATACACGGTCGGACACCTCCATTACCGCGTGCGAGCAGCCGTTTTGCTCCATCCGGGCGAGCAAGGCCGCCAATCGTTCCGGTGGCGGCGCGGCCTCGGCGGCATATTCCACGTCTTCGCCGTCGAAATATCCCAGCGTGCTCAACAAGCCGACTTTATGTCCCGCATGTGCCAGCACTCCGGCAATAAGGCAACTGGTGGTGGTTTTACCGTTGGCCCCCGTCACGCCGATAATTTTGAGTTTATCGCCGGGATGGCCCGGACCGGGACTGACTTGCATGACCCAAGGCCTCCTTGCCAAGGGAATTAGACCTTCACATTCCCTCCAAATAGCCGAGCAGATAAGTTGCGATGGTTGATTTGGAGCTACGGCATCCTGCCGTGTTCAGCAGCGGGATTGTCTCGATTTTAGGGATTCTGTCAAGGCGGAAATTCGTTCATAACTTCTTTTGGACTGGACAAAATCGGTATTTTAGGCGAAGATTATTGGTGCTTTGCCGGATATAAAACCATGCCTTATAGTGATTTCGACGTTGAATCTCTGTCGCGATTCTTGCACCTTGCGCCTCAGCAGGTGATCAAGCTGGCGGAGCGCGGTCAACTGCCTGGACGGAAGATCGGCGGCGAGTGGAAGTTCGCCAAGCCCGACATCCACCACTGGTTCGAAAACCGCATCGGACTGTCGGACGAAGAGGAATTGGTCCTGGTGGAAAGCGTGTTGCAGCGGTCCGCGCCGCTGGAGAATGAGGGGGAAATCCGCATTTCCGAACTGCTGCCCGTGGAAGCCATTGCCGTTCCATTGCACGCCAGAACGCGAAGCGCGGTGATAAACGGGATGGTCGAACTGGCGGCGGGCACCACGTGGCTGTGGGATCCGAAGGCCATGGCCGACGCCGTCCGATCGCGCGAAGAAATGCACCCCACGGCCTTGGAAAACGGCGTGGCCTTGATGCATCCCCGCCGGCCGATACCCAATATACTCGCCCAACCGTTTTTGGCCCTGGGTTGCACCGTAAGCGGCATACCCTTTGGCAGCGATTGTCCTTTAACCGATGTTTTTTTCCTGATCTGTTCCACCGACGACCGTGGCCATCTGCACACCCTTGCCCGACTGAGCCGCCTGCTGACAATACCCGGCTTTTTGAACGAATTGCACCAGGCACAGGATGCTAAAGCGGCCCACCGGCTGATCGTCGAGGTCGAGGAAAGACTATAGGAAAGGATGAAGGATGAAGGATGAAGGATGAATAAACAATGAATCCGCTTGCGGTTTCGCAACCACAACCATTTAACCTCTACTCTGTTCCACATTCATCCTTCATCCTTCATCCTTCATCCTTTTATTAACTTGCCTTGGCCGAAGCGGTTTGAATCTGCTCCAGGGAGCGGCCGAGTTTTTTGCGCGCCTGACGATCGGGCGTTGATGCCGTTTCGCTGGTCAGCGCAGCCGGGCTGTTGCGGACTTGTTCCAACAAGCGGCGGCCTATGTCCTCGCCTTGGGCGGGCGTGCCGATGTCGTTCACCGCGTCGGAGACTCCCAAGAGCACTGCCGAACGCACTCCATCGCGTATCCACGTGAAAAAATTCATGACTTCCGTCTCCTTGATAATTTCTTATTGCTTTCAAACGGAGCGGAAGAATATCAAGATAACCTTTTCTTGTCTATATGAGCATTATTGCTTGAAAAATCGCAAAAAGAGGAGGGTTGGCAAATCTGGGGAGGTTTGTGAACCTTTATTTTCACGTCAGTATCATCTAATATATAATCTTTCCCCTCGCCTACAAACGGATGAGCAACGAATGTCCACAGATCGATCGCAAAAATTAGGCGAGGGGAACATCACCCGATTGCTAGCATCGTTTTCCATCCCCGCCATTGTCGGGCTGCTTGCCCAGGCGATGTATTACGTGGTGGATCGGATTTTCATCGGCTGGGCCCTGGAATCGGAGGGAATCGCCGGAATCACGGTTTGCTTTCCCTTCATGCTCATCATCATGGCCTTCGCGATGTTAATCGGGCTGGGGGCCACGGCGCTTATCTCCATCCGCCTGGGCGAACAAAAAAAAGCCGATGCCGAACTGGTGTTGGGCAACGCCGCGGTGCTGCTGGTCGTGGCATCGGTCGGGGTCACCGCCGCCGGATTGTCGCTCTTGGATCGGCTGCTGATTTTATTCGGGGCTAGTCAGCTCATTCTGCCTTACGCCCACGACTATATGCAGATTATCGCCCTGGGCACGATTTTTCAGATGGTCGGTTACGGACTCAACGCCCCCATACGCGGCGAGGGAAATCCGCGGATCGCCATGTTCACCTTGCTGATCGGAGTGTTGCTGAATGTAATTCTGGCCCCGATCTTCATTTTCTGGTTTGGCTGGGGCATGCGCGGGGCCGGGCTGGCTACCGTGTTGTCGCAAGGGGTTTCGGCCGTTTGGGTGCTGGCCTATTTTCTACGCGGCGGCAGTCTGTTGAAGATCCATTGGAAAAACTTGCGCCTTGAGAAATCGGTTTGTCTCCAAATCGCGGCCATCGGATCCTCGCCCTTTGCCATACAAATATCCGCATCGGTGATGCAAAGTATTTTGAACCGCCAATTGGACAAATACGGGGGCGATGAAGCAATCGCGGCCTGGGGCATCATCTGGGCCGCGGTGATGATGTTTTTCATGCCCATGTTCGGTATCAATCAGGGCGCACAACCGATTATGGGCTACAACTACGGCGCGGGCGAGTTCGGCCGCGTCAGAAAGGCCTTGAAAACCGCCGTACTGGCGGCCTCGGCCATCGCACTGTTGGGTTTTCTGGTCATGATGTTGGCCCCCGTGCAAGTCGTCCGGCTCTTCAATCCCGGAGACGTAACCTTGCAGGTGTTGACCGTACATGCCATGCGGATTTGCGTGATAATGATGCCCCTAGTTGGGTTTCAGATGGTCAGCACCGGTTATTTCTTGGCGGTGGGAAAACCGCGCGAGTCGATGCTGGTCAGCCTTTCCCGGCAAATACTGTTCTTGATTCCCGCCGTTTTGATCTTGCCCAATTTCTTTGGCTTAAACGGCGTTTGGGCCGCGATTCCCACGGCCGACCTGAGTTCCTCCCTACTGACCGGCGTCCTTCTTTACTTGGAATTGCGGCACTTGGGCAATCGCGGACAGGAACAGCGGACTGGGAATAGGAAATAGTGGATAGTGGTTAGTGGGCTAGGGGCTGGAATCCCTGGTTGGAAGTTGCATGCATTTTTAAAAATGTTTTATTTAGCCCCCGGTGATTACACCTTGGGGTTTCTGTACGGTGATTACGCCGGGGGTTTGTTCGCCGTAGTCCTGAGAACGCCCAGGGATGCGAATTCGCATCATAGGGAGTCTTCGGCCAAATGGGCCAATTTCAACCGATGGGGTGTATTGACACCTTCTTTGTAAGTATTATAATAATCCCATATTCTCCTGTGTAAAAATTATCACTTTTTAAGGGCGGAATCTAGGATGGGACAACGCCGTATCGGCAAAAACCGCCATGTATCGCATGAAATGTTGTTTTGAAATAAGCTCAAAAATCATCTAATCGAAAATCAATGTACCGAATTACGAAGTAAAATTCTCAACCATTTCACCCGCCTTGGGCTACCCCAGTTCGTATGGAGTTAGTCAACAAGGCCATCCAGGAGTTTCGGCTATGAAAAGGTTTTTGATTTCCTGTGCTTTGTTGGTTGCTTTCTCTGCATCAACGGCCCGCGCGGCGATTACCGCCACGGGCGACATCGATCCTTCCGACCCATCCACGTGGAACAGTTCCACGTATGGCTACATCGGTGAATACTCCGTAGGCACCCTGACGGTCGACGGCGGCAGCGATCTCCTTTCGTACATCGGCTACATCGGCTGGTACAACGGCTCGACGGGCACTGTCACCGTCGACGGCGCCGGCTCGACGTGGACCAATAGCGGCGACCTCAATGTCGGCTACTATTACTACGGTGGCGGCAGCGGAACACTGAACATCACCAACGGCGGCACCGTCTTGGTCGCCGGTACAACCTTTGTCGGTTCCAGCATGAGTTCCACCGGCACGATTAACTTCGGCGCCAACGGCGGAACGCTGACTACCGGATCGCTTGGTGCATCGCCGACCCAAATGCTCGGTACCGGAACGGTCAACGCCTGTGGGCTGGTAAGCGACATCGATCTGGTCTTCGATTCGACGCACGGACTAAAGCAAACGATTACGCTCAATAGTCTGCCCAGCCAGAACATCACAGTCAACCTCGACATGTCCACCGCCGTCAACAACGGCGCCCTCGGCGCAGGCTGGAAAGGCACCGGCTCGCTGACGATTCAAGACGGAATCGCGGTTACGTCCAGCAACGGCTACCTTGGCTACTTGTCCGGCTCGACGGGAACGGCAACGGTTTCCGGCGCCGGCTCGAGCTGGACCAACAGCGGCTACCTCTACGTCGGTTACTCCGGCAGCGGAACCCTGAATATCACCAAGGGTGGCACCCTTAGCAATAGCGACAGTTACTATTACAGTGCAACCTACCTTGGCTGCAATTTCGGCTCGACGGGCACTCTTACCGTAGACGGCGCCGGTTCGACTTGGACCAATAGCGGCGACGTCAATGTCGGCTACTTCGACGGCAGCGGAACCCTGAATATCACCAACGGCGGCACTGTCAGCAATAGCTTCAGCTACATCGGCTGCAATTCCGGCTCGACGGGCACGGTGACCGTCAATGGGGCCGGCTCGACTTGGACCAGCAACGGCTACCTCTACGTCGGCAACGGAACCCTGAATATCACCAATGGTGGCACCGTTAGCAATAGCACCGGTTACTATTTCGGTGAAAACTACGTTGGATACTATTCCGGCTCGACGGGTACGGTCACCGTCGACGGCGCCGGCTCGACTTGGACCAACAGCGGCGACCTCTACGTCGGCTACGACGGCGGCAGCGGAACGCTCTCGATCACCAAGGGCGGCGCCGCCAGCAATAACTATGGCTACATCGGCGGCAACACGGGCTCGACGGGCACTGTCACCGTAGACGGCGCCGGCTCGACTTGGACCAACAGCGCCGGCCTCTGCGTCGGCTACGAAGGCGGCAGCGGAACCCTGAATATCACCAACGGCGGCGCAGTCTCGGTCACCGGTACAACCTATGTCGCACCCGACGCGAGTTCCACGGGCACGATCAACTTCGGCGCCAACGGCGGAACGCTGACGACCGGATCGCTTTTTGCGTCGCCAACCCAACTGACGGGTACCGGAACGGTCAACGCCTGCGGGCTGGTAAGCGACATCGATCTGGCGTTCAATTCAACACACGGCTTAAAGCAAACGATTACGCTCAACAGTCTGTCCAGCCAGAACATCACAATCAACCTCGACATGTCCACCGCCGCCAACAACGGCGCCCTCGGCGCGGGCTATCGAGGCGCCGGCTCGCTGACCATTCAAAATGGAATCGCGGTTACATCCGCCAACGGTTACCTCGGCTACTTGCCCGGCTCGACGGGTACGGCAACGGTCTCCGGCGCCGGCTCGACTTGGACCAACAACAGCAGTCTCTACGTCGGCTACTCCGGCAGCGGAAAGCTCTCGATCACCAATGGCGGCGCCGTCAGCAATACCGACGGCTACATCGGCTACAGCAGCGGCTCGGCGGGCGCGGTCACGGTGGATGGTTCCGGCTCGACTTGGACCAACAGCGACTACCTCTATGTCGGCTACTTCGGCAGCGGAAACCTGAATATAACCAACGGCGGCGCTGCCGTTAACAGTAGCGCCAGTTACTATTACGGCGGCACCTACATTGGCTTGTATTCCGGCTCGACGGGCATGGTCACCGTAGACGGCGCCGGCTCGACTTGGACCAACAGCGGCGACCTCTACGTCGGCTACGACGGCGGTAGCGGAACACTGAATATCACCAACGGCGGCGGCGCCATTAACAATAGCAGCAGTTACTATTACGGTGACACCTACGTTGGCTACTATTCCGGCTCGACGGGCACGGTCACCGTAGACGGCGCCGGCTCGACTT
>JBEKIK010000527.1:0-3044 GCA_050011795.1 Thermoguttaceae bacterium
ATTGTAACTTAGGTTCAACGGGCATGATAATTTCCGATGACAACCTGATCTGCAATTCCCTCACCATCGGCTATGTAGGCTACGGAAGTTTGAACATCACCAATGGCAACAAACTCAATAGTAGTTGTGTAAGCTATATCGGCTACGCCGGCGGTTCTTCGGGTGGTGTGACGGTGGATGGCGAAGACTCGACTTGGATCAGTAATGGCGACCTCTACGTCGGCTGTTATGGCGGTGGGACTCTCTCGATCACCAACGGAGGCACATTCAGAAATAATAACGGCTGCATTGGCTACGGAAGCGGTTCAACAGGGTCGGTCACGGTCGATGGCAACGACTCGTCTTGGTCCAACAGCGGCGACCTCTACATCGGCAACTCCGGCGCCGGGACACTGAGTATCACCAAAAGCGGCACCGTCGGCAATAACAATGGCTGGATCGGATACGGAAGCGGTTCGACGGGGATGGTGACGGTGGACGGCGCCGACTCAACCTGGACCAATAATGGCGACCTTTATGTCGGCAAATCCGGCAGCGGAACACTGAGTATCAGCAAACTCGGCGCCGTCCGCAATAACAAAGCCTGGATCGGCTACGCCAGCGGTTCGATAGGCATAGTGACAGTCTCCGGTAACGACTCAACCTGGACCAATAATGGCGACCTCTATGTCGGCAACTCTGGCGCCGGGTCGCTCTCGATCGCCGGCGGCGGTGCCGTAGACAATAATAACGGCTACATCGGCTACGCCAGCGGTTCGATAGGCATAGTGACAGTCTCCGGCGCCGACTCAACCTGGTCCAACGGCGGCGACCTCTACGTCGGCTACTGCGGAGCAGGGTCGCTCTCGATCGGCGCCGGCGGCACCGTCGGCAAAAATAACGGCTGTATCGGCTACGCCAACGGTTCAATAGGCTTGGTGACAGTCTCCGGCAACGACTCAAACTGGTCCAACAATGGCGATCTCTACGTCGGCTACTGCGGCGCCGGGTCGTTGAGCATCAGCAAAGGCGGCTTCGTCGGCAATAATAACGGCTACATCGGCTTCTACAACGGTTCGACAGGCAAGGTGACGGTAGACGGCGCCGACTCGACTTGGACCAACAGTGGCGACCTATATGTCGGCAAATCAGGCAGCGGGTCGCTGAGCATCACCAACGGCGGCGCCGTCACGGCGGCAGGCGTGACGATCTATTCTGGCTATTCAGGCTCCGTTACATCGCTCTTGGCCATTGACATTGGACGCGACAGTTCGCTTGTCGTCGGCGGCGGAACGGGCACGATTACCAACAACGGCACAATCCTCATTTTCGCCGGAGCAAAAATCTCGGCAGGCGACACGTATTCGCCCATCTACGCCGGGAACTGGATCGGCAGCGGCACATACGAGGCGATCGGGGGCACATGGGACGCGAGCAACCACCAGTTCACCGTCTCAAATGTACAAGAGGGCACAGCCGGCACAACGGTTTCGATCGATCCGGCCACTACCCAGCGGATGCACGTCAGCGACAGCGGAACGCACCAATCCGCCGGGCTGAGTTTCCTTTCGGCAAGCGTTTCCAAGCAGATCAACGTAGTTGCCGCGCCCATGAGTGGAACCTCCTTGACGACCTTGCAAGGCTCGTTAGGCTCAGGCGAATCGGTCCTGAGCGCATGGAACTTCTCGGTCACCGGAAACGGCTACACCACGGGCGATACGGCCTTTCTTTCATTACAGACAGCTAACCAGAATGCGTTAAAAAGATATTTTCAGGTTCAGCATGTATGGCAGTATGATTCGCAGAATTCATCAAACCCTTGGTCGATAACTGAACCGCCCGAAATGCCCTCGTCGAACTTTGGTATTTTCGGGCCGGGTGATTATATTGATTTTTCGGTCACCCACTTCAGCGGCTACGCCGTCACGGGGGTGCGCGTGCCGGCTCCGGGGGCCATCGACTGGCAAGGCGGAAACTCCGCTTCAACTAATTGGAAGGTCGCTGCCAATTGGAATCCTGATGCCGCCGTGCCGAGCGGACCGGGAACGAACGTAAATTTCGGCAATCAGCCTGCCGCCAACAACGTGGTCGATATGATCTCACAAGAGCAAACGGTGGGAACAATAACTTTTTTTGCAAATACCAGCACCACCATTCAAAGCAGCGGCGGATTCGCCCTTACCTTGGACAACAACGGCAGCGTTTCTACAATTGATGTGGATGGCACTCACACCATTTCCGCACCGGTGATTCTTAACAACGATGCCATAATTGTCGGCACTGGCACGCTCGATTTATCCGGAGGTATTACTGGCTCCCACGACTTGGAAGTTGACATCAACCTTACCGCAACAAGTATTCAAGTGGATACGCTTACTATCGATCCTGGGGCGACACTTACCATCCAAGCGATCCCCGACGGGCCTCTTGGCAGTGCAATAACTGCCGTGCCTGAGCCTTCCACACTTATTCTGCTTGGGGTCGGTGCTGTTGGACTATTCATCTGCGCACGGCAACGACGACAACTAACTATAACTATCTGACGGATGCGCCTTAGGAAAGTTGGCATTTAAGGTTACTTAAATTTTTCCAACAGGCGCCAGGTAGATGACAAATTCCTCTTTGCCGTCCAGACGCAGGAGTCGATCGCACAACTGCTGATGATAGGCGGCCACGGCGCAGCACCCGGCATGGATGGCTTCGCAAGCCAGATATAGATTTTGGCAAACATGACCGGCGTCCAGGGCGATCAATTTATGAGCGGCCAGGCCGTAACGCCATTCCATGCGCAAGGGGATGGCGGTCCAGATAAAGACCACAGGGGCCTGTCCGACAAAGGTTTGCCCCAGCGAGGCCTCGACTAGTTTCTGTTCGATTTGTTTTTCAGAAAATTCAAAAAGCAATTGATGTTCGAACGGCAGATAGCGATAAATCCCTTTTTCCAATCCGCTTACGTCAATCGCGGCGACATAAGTTTCCAAAGCGTGCCGGGCGCCGGCCGAAGGGACCGTGCGAAACGCCGCTCTGCGATCCAACATTCGGCGAACGCCCTGGGTGGCCCAAAG
>JBEKIK010000528.1:0-3663 GCA_050011795.1 Thermoguttaceae bacterium
CCGGCCGTCTGCAACTGAACGGCCTCAACTCCACGCTGCACTCCATCACCGGCGCGGGCACGCTGGGCGTGGGCAACGGCGTTACGTCTTCGATTGTTACGGCCGACAGCATCCAAGTCGGCACGCTTTCCATCGGCGCCGGTACGACGCTTACTATCAACGCCTTGTCCGGCGGCCCTCAGTCCGGCGGCGATTCGCTGGCCTCCGTGCCCGAACCTTCGACCGTCGTCCTCTTGATCGCCGCCGCCTTGGGAGTATTTTTATATCTGCGGCGCTGATCGGCCGCAGTCAGCCATTTATATTTCCAAAGCGGATTGCCGCATGTGCGGCATTGTTTCGTGCATTCCAGAACCTGCCCGCGGCACTGCCGGCAATCGGCGATGGCCGGCAAAATGGAATACAGACCACCGGCGAATTGTGCCAAGAAATCCGGCGGATTACACGACAACACCGACTGCAAATACCCGGCGATCAGAGCATAATCGCATAGTACATTCGGTAAAAATAGAATAGCGGAATCCAGGAAGAGGAATCGAGGAGGAATAGTGACCGGGTGGCTCGGATAGACAACTTCCCGGCGCCACCCTTTCCTTTATGCACTCCATATTGTTGAAAGGGATGCCCAAGTTCCGAACCTTTTATCCAATCTGCCCATAATGTGTATTTATTACATATTCCGCTCACTTTGCCATTGACCAAAACAGCAGGGGATCTATAAAATCTGCCCTCGTTTGTACATAATACCTCGGCAAAGTTCACTCAAAACCTATCTTTTCAGCAGGATATTTTGCCTAATTCGCAAACTTTACGAAAAACGAATAATCAATCGGATGCTGTAATTCGATTCTATATATGATGTATCCGACTTGTCGCATTTCAAGATCTTCCTCACGGATGAGGACGCCCGTTACGGGCGGATGACATGGAGGTCGCGGGCCGAACGGATTTCTTCTCGCCCTTTTGTAAAGGACACTAATTTTATGCGTATTTCCAGTTTACAATGCGCTTTGGTTCTCTTATTGACGATCAGCATTTCAGGCTGCTACAGCGGCGGCAAATGGTCGATGCCCAACCTGGCGTTTTGGAAGAGCAGCCCATTTAGTTCTTCTAATCCCTCAACTTCGACCGCCAGCACATATCCGCCCGCGGCTGGCAGCCCGGTAAAACCTTCCGCACTGGCGGCTAACAATTCCTCCGGCGCCTCGACCACTGCACCTACCTATCAAAGCGCTGTAACGCCCGCAACGCCCGGCGGCGCCGCCGTAGCGCATTATTCTTATCCCTCGACTACGACATCTCCTGCCACCGCGGCCGCCTCGCCGGCATATACCGCCAGCGCGACGAATTCCGTCACTGCCAACACTTACATGGCCCCGCAGCAAGGTCCTTATGGATCAACCGGCACAACTCCCACGAGCCCGAGCAATTCTGTAAACAGTTATCCATCCACGGCTTCGTATAATAGTTACTCCAATAATAGTTATTCCAATCCGGTTCGCCCGCCGATTTCATCGAGTACGAATCTGCCTGCTCCGGTTCCAGCGATCGCTATGGCAGCATTCCGGACCGGAATACCAGTGCCGATCGGTATGGTTCAAGCAGCGATCGTTACGCCAACACCCCTGATCGGTATTCTTCGACCAGTAGTGCTCCGACCGGCAGCGTTTCGACTTTGCCCGCCGCCGGAACGAGCTACGGCGCCGGCGCAGATCGATACGCCCCAGCCAACACTGCTCAAAACGGCGGCGCTTCCACGCTGCCCGCAACCGCAACAAGTTACGGAACCGGCACGGATCGGTACGCCCCGGCCAACAGCGCTCAAAACGGCGGCGCTTCCTCGCTGCCTGCCGCCGGAACGAGCTACGGCAACAACGTTCAGGGCATTGCGCCTTCCACAAGTTACAACCGCACAACCGTCCCCGCCTCGACGCAGGCATCCATGAGCGACAATCGCTACGGCGATTCTCGCTCCGTCGATAGCTCGCCCTACGTTCCTAACGCTTCCAGCACATCCAACGCCTCGGCGGCATACGGCAGCAGCACTCCGGCCGACCGTTACGCCCCTGCGAGCGATCCGGCCGCTGCCGCCCGTTATACTTCTCCCAGCACTTCGCCGGACGGTTCAAATCCGTCAAGCAGCGGCGGATATGGCGGCAACCCCGGTTACTCGCCTGGCAATTCCGGCACCGCGCCATCAGGCGCCGCCAGCCCGTATACTCCACCCAGCACGTCGGCGCCCGCGGGAAGCTCGAACGATTCCGCCGCCTATCGTCCGGGAAGCGTGACCACGTACACTCCGCGAAAATCCGACTCAACAGCCAGCGGAATCGCCACCACTCCGGACACTGCCTCGCCTTACGGCGTCACCCCTGCCAACTACGAGCGATAGTGGTTGGAGGAGAGGGGATAGTGGTTGGTAATTTTCGGGTTTCGGATTATAGCTGTCGGCGATAAGCAGTCAGATTGCGTCATTCGTGATTATAACTTCGCCATTGTTTAATCATTTGTGCTTTGTCGTTCGACATTTATCTTACGCCTTCCGTCTTTGCTCTTCTCGCTCCATGCTGCGGTCTATGGCCCGGCCTTATTGACGCATTTCTTCAATGGAAAACCGGTTACAGCGCCTCTACTCGTCGGGCTGGTTATGATATGATTAGTGGATGGAAAGACAATAAACACCCCCAATTATGGGAGAGATGCGTTGTTCGTGGGACCGGTTTTCCAACGCGAGGTCATAATTGCCCCCAGGCGGGCGCGGATTTACATCGTCCGGACCGCCTATGTTGCCGTGTTATTGTTGCTCGTCTTCACGGCATGGCTGGTGCTTTACGGGACTCAAAAAGTCCAGGACATAGGCGATCTGGCCCGGTTTGGGGCGATTTTGTTTCAGATTCTCGCCCCTTTGCAGTTAGTCTGGGCCGCTTTTTTTTCGGCCATGCTGGCCGCCGCGGCAGTGGCGCATGAAAAGGACCGGCGCACGCTGATTTTGCTCCTGCTGACGAACCTTTCCAACAGCGAACTGGTATTGGGAAAACTCATGGCCAGCATCCTTAACGTGCTGGTGATGCTGGCGGCGGCGGTTCCCCTGTTCATGGCGGCGGCTTTATTGGGTGGGATTTCCTTTAGCCAGATTGCCTGCTCGCTGGCCATCACCCTTTCCAGCGTATTGGCTTGCGGAAGTCTGGGATCGCTTTTGGCCCTATGGCGGGAAAAAACCTTCCAGGCCCTGGCCCTGACCGTGTTGGTGCTGGTGCTTTGGATGGCCGGTTGGGAAATCGTGGCCGCCAGCGCGTGCGGAGATAGTATTTCGGGCATCCCCTGCCGGGTTTTGGCCGCCGGAATGAGCCCGTGGCGGGCAATTCTCGAAGCCGTTCAGCCTTACATCCGCTCGCAGCCTTCATTGGGCGCATTAGACAACTCGATTAATTTGTATCTGCTTTCCTCGGTTGCCATCGCGATTTTGCTCAACGCCATTGCAATCGCCATGGTCCGCGTCTGGAATCCGTCGCGCGAAACAACGCCGGCCGCGCCCGAGGAAGACGTTTTGCGGCAAAAAAGCATCTTCGACGTCGAGGATGAACCGGATCAAAGCCCCGCCAAGAGCCAGTTGAAACAAGGTGCCACGACCAACCTTCGGTCGGTGCCCGGCTTGTCCAGCAGTGC
>JBEKIK010000529.1:0-6892 GCA_050011795.1 Thermoguttaceae bacterium
ATTTCACCAATAGATAAAACACCATTAAAAGGGTTTAAATGGAAAAATAGAAGTTTAATATATGATAAAATAATAAAATATTATTTAAGTAATAAAATAAATATAGCAGTTAATTTAAAGAAATCTAATTTAATAGCTATAGATTTAGATAGTAATAAAATACCACCTGTAGTAAAAGAATTAATATATATGACTTATTCACAAATAACTAGAACTTCTCATTATCATTTATTATTTAAATATGATAAAAAGTTTTCTGATAAAGCTATAAAGGAATTAGGTAATAAAATTACTACTGCATCTGAATTTAGTTTTAGAGGTGGAAATAATGAAGAATATATATTAATATCACCTTCAAGACTACCTTTAAAGGAAAATGATAATATTTCTTCAGATAAATATTATGAATTTTTCAATTTAGATAAATTGATGAATTTTAGCGATTTAATGGAGATGATTAATGAAATTGGTTAAACAGTGGTGTTGGGGAATAATCTCTAAAATAGCACCGAATAAACATATATATTTAAATGATTTTGATAATTGCACTTTAGAAGATTGTAAAGCAGATTTAACTAAAATGGTTATTTATGCTAAACAGAAATATAATATAGATTTCAATTATATATATTTATTAAGTGATAAAAAGAAATCATATAGAGTTATTAGTTTTACTATATTAACTACTAATCAATTAATAGATTTAATAGCTTATTGTTTAAAATCTGATTATAATTTCTTTAATACTATTTATAAAAAGAAAAAAGCAGTGTTAAGAATATCAATAAAAAAGAATAGGATAATTAAACCTATCCATATAATGAAATATGGAGAATTAGGAGATTTCAGTTATAAAACTAGAAAAGAGTTATATCAAACAGGAAATGATTAAAAATGGAATATGATGATATTTGCGATAATGAAGATTGTCCGTATTGGTTATTATGTGATAAATTATATAAAGATGAAAATTGTATATATTATGATGATAATGGAGATGATAATTAAAAAATGGTAACACCTAAAGAAGAATTAAATGCAGGTGAAAAGCGTTTTAAACATGATATGAAAAATGAGCTAAAAACTGCAGATAATAAACAACAAGTTTTAGATGTTTTTCAATCATGGGCGGGTATTCATGCACGACCAACATCTAAGCAGATTAGATGGGTGGCAAATATGGATATTAAAGGGAATAAAACAGGTACAATCTTTAGAGATGTTGTATTTATGAGAAATGGCAGACAACAATCTAGGAAAAGAGATGTTGTTACGGGTAGGTGGTCTAAATGAAACAATCATTATTTTCTAGGTTTTTAAATAGATTTTTACATAAATATTATTTAGAGATATGGATTAATGGTTATGATGAAGGTTTTGAGGCCGGTTTTTATAAATGAGTAAAATATATTTTGATACTGAAACAACTTCTTTAAATCCGCATAATAAAGAGGCTAAACTTTTAACTATTCAATTAGGGATAGAAAGAAAAGATGGTTTACAGTTAATCGTTTTTTCAACTGAATTTAATACAGAATTTGAAGTTATAAATAAAATGAATATGCTTTTTAAAGAAGATAGATTTACACCTATATTTACTTATAATGGATTATTTGATATTCTATATTTAATGGGTCGATGTGATGAATTAGGAAATAAGGCTTTACATGGTAATATTATTCAATTATTCAATTCACATCTAAAACACTGTGATTTAATGCAGTATAATAACGGTTATTTTATGTCTTTAGATTCTGTATGTCTTGAATATGGAATAAAAGGGAAATCTAAATTTAGTGGTAAAGATGTTTATTCTTTATATAGAAATGATATGTTTAATGATATTATAGAACACGGAAAAGATGATATTATGAGATTATATAGGTTGGTGCATGAAACAACTTTAGCGGATAGGTTTTTAATATGATAATGTGGTGATTAAATGATTTCTAAATGTGGCGATTGTAAATTTTATAAACATGGAAAATGTTATCGAAAATGGCATATATGGAAGACTAAACAATATATAACAATTCATGTTAATTATTATGATTTTTCATGTGATAGTTTTCAGGTAATAAAAGGAAAAGAGAAAGTAAATATAGAGAAAACACCGATTAGGGGGTATAGAGATAATTCATCTACATAGTTTGAGTGAAAAGAATAAGAAAAATATAATTTTATTTTTCTTTATCTTTTTTATAATAGGATTATCTTATGTAGTTACAAATAATATTTTAACTGATATAGGGTTTATTTATGAACCTACATATAACAGAACTATAATAATAAATTTAGATGATTCAACTACAGGACAATATAAAAATGCTTATCTTATCTTAAATGAATATGATTTTAAAGCTACATACGCAATAATTACATCTTATACAGAAATTAAAGATTCACAGATTAAGAAGATGTATAATAACGGTATGGATATAGAGTCTCATACGAAAGACCATATAGATTTAAGTAAAATATTTAATCCATTTACCATTATTTATGAATTAAAAAGCAGTAAAGATTATTTAACTCAATTAGGTATAAATTCAGATATATTGATTTTACCTAATGGTGGTGGTGCATATAATATTATATATAGATTAGTGATTGGAAATTATTATAATTATAGTAGAGGACAATTATTTAATGCATCATTAGATGAATCATATTATAATTTGAATTTAGGTTTTAATCGTTATAATATTCCTTCAGTTGCTTTAGGTAATTATACTACATTTCAGGATTTTAAAAATTTGATTAATGAAACAACATTAAAAAATAAAACTATAATAATAACATATCATAAAATAGAAGATAAATCAGATACTTATTTAACTGTAACAACTGATACATTTAAAAAAGAGATGGATTATCTTTATACTTTAAATGTGAATGTAATAACATTAAAACAATATTTAGAAGGCTAAAAAATGGATAATAAAGAAAAAGGATACTACTTAATGATTTCAGGTTCAATATTGTTTATATTTGTTTATTTAATACCTATTCAGATATTGGCAGAATATGATTTCTTCAGTTCTATAATTTTATTTTCAATAGGTGCAATTTCAATAAATGGTAATTTAGAGAAGGATATGGATATTTTTATTATTTTATTTTTTTTCGTTATTATTTGTATGAATATGATAGGTGTTTATTCTATCATAAATGTTATTGGTAGTTCCCTTTAAATAGTTTAAGCATTATGCTTAATTCACGGTGAAAACTGTATGTTGGGTAAACTTATTGGATTGGTTTTAGGTGCAGTGTTTGTTGGTGCTCTAGTGCCTACTGCTCTAACTTCTATTGCTACAGCTAATGTTAGTGCAGGGGGTGCAGGTGTTGTAGCTCTATGGGGGGTTATCGGTATTGCCATAGTTGCAGGGGTAATTTTCCTAATACTGAAAGAAGTAGATATTTCCTTTTAATCTGAATTAAGCACCTCATAACTTTCTCTTTTTTTTTTAATTTTTTAAGGTATTTTGTTAGATGCTTTTATAAAGAACCGTAATATCTCTTATACGATTTAAATTGAATAGAAAGAGTTATCCATTGATTTTTTTAACCTTTCTAATAATTGGTTTACTATCAATATCTATTAATGCTAATGCGTTTACTTTTACATATTATCAAACCACTAATCCAGCTAAAGATACCTTAAATTTAGATGATTCTTTCGTAACTCTATCCAGTGGTAAAGTGCTTTATGCACAAATAGAAGGCAGTGGATATGATCAGATTCATTTCTTTATAATTAATAAAGATGGTACAAAATTTAATGATTATACTTATACTTATTCAGATGCAGGCACTACCACTACAAAAATAGGGGGTTTATCTCTTACTTATGTTTCATATTCAGATATTTTAGTTCAATTTTCATCATGGATTTATTACCCTGCTCCTACTTATGACGGAGCAGTATCTTATTTGATGGTTTATAATTCTGTAGCATCTACTTACGTTTTATATAAGGCAACTGCTTTACCTTTAAATGGGAATACTGGTTATTCTGCAGACTCTACTTATAAACCTCTTATAATATCTTCAAAAATGCAGTTACATTCAGATGGTAAATATTACGGTGTTGTATCTTATGCATCTGAAGATAGTGCTCATACAAATTCATATTTTACTTTAATTGAGACTATTTATACTGTAGCCACAAGTTTAACATCTTATAGAGCTTATTATACTTATACAGGTTCTCATAGTGCTAATCCTTCATATATATATAAGCCTAATATTCTTTATGATTCTACAGGTTATATGTATATTGCTACAGGTACAAATTATATCAATATGGTTTTTCTTAAATTAAGTTTAACAGGCCATACCACAACTGTTTTAGCAATTGATAATACCCAATCTGATTTTCCTTCTACTGTAGGCTCATTAAATACCGTTTATTGTAATGTTTCATATAGTTATAAAAATTTAGATAATGGAATAATTATTAATGGGACTAATAAATGGTTATATTACTCATGGGTATTTGGTTTTAATGATGCTACATTTGGAGATAAACCATCTGTTAAATTTGTTCAAGATAGATTAGAATTTAATACATCTATAACAACTGCTACTTTAGAGGCTCAAGACCCAATTTCCTATAGTATGCAGGAAATAAATGGATATGATTATGTACCGTGGGTAACAGGATATAAAACATATTCTAATCAAACATCTTATACTATTTTATGTGAAGATGGATATGCTACTTATAATGGTGAATATTATGTATTTAATGCATTACCTGATAAAATACAGATAACAATAACTGCAGATTGGTTTGATAACAGTTTACCGGATGGTGGATTAGGTGAAATGATAGGAACTATTACAGGTTCTGCAGGTACTTTACCTTATCCTTCACATAGCACTGCTCCATTTACAGGAATAGGAACTAATTTATCAGGTAACTTTATGATAGAGGCTAATTTATTAAACACTCAAATTTATACCAATCTTCAGGCATTTACAGTTATTATAACTACAGAATTAAGTTATTCACCTGCAGGTGATGTTTTAACTTCAGGTACACCTTATTATTTTACGCCTAGAGTCTTAATAAATAGTGTAGGCACTGAAGGCGTATATTTCACATTTGAAGTAGACGGTACAGTTTACGCTTCAGGTACTACTTTATCTAATGGTTATCGTTATCTTAATTTGCCCTTTACTTTCTCATCTGCAGGGATTCATACAGTAGATATTAATGTTTATTATTATATTACTTCTAATGGTAAAAACCCTGATTATATAGGTGAATATCCTTTAACTGTAGCTTCAAATAATACTATTAATGGTGGTGGTGGTGGTGGTGGTGGTTCTGCATCTATATCCGAATTTTATTCAAGTATTTATACCGTATTTATGCCCATGGCAGTTTTCTTAATTGCACCTGCAGTAGTGTTTGGTTTATTGTTTGCTAAAATGGGTGGTACAGCTTCAGTTATCGGTATGATGGTAGGTTTAGGTATGGGTACAGTTATAGGGGTTCAAACCGCTTATATTCCCCCTTATGTCCTTTATCTTTATGTTTTAATATTAGCTGTAGTTATGGTTTTCATGTTGCGTAGTGGTTCTACAGGTGGTGGATAAGAGATTGAAAGAAGAATTATTCTTTACCTGTTTAGGCATATTAGTGATTTTTGAGTCTTTCTATTGTGCCATGCACCCTGCTTTTATTTGGTCTATAGGTGTAGGCGCATTATCAGGATTTATAGTTTTAGGTGCACTTATAGGTTGTTTATCTGCTATTAGCTTAGGCATTAGTTTTTTAGCTTCAGGTTTAGAACTTTCTATGAATGAAGGTGGCACACGAATAATATTTATATTTGGCAGTGTCCTTAACTTAATGTTTCAACTAACATTAGGTTTTAAATTAGGAGATGATTCTTATTCTATCCCTTTCGGTGTAGGTTTTCTTTATCCTACTGTTTATAATACTTTCGTTATATCAGGTGATAAAAGTTTTTTCGGTTTTATCGGTATGGTGCTTTTAACTGCAATAGCTTTAATAATGATTGTATGTGGTTTATTAATGGCAGGTGGTACACATGATTGAATATACTACAGTTTTAATTCTCATATTCTTAACTTATTTAACTGCAGTGATAAACATAAAAATACCTATTGTAGGTGCTTTAATGTGTATAATAGATGCTTTAATTATGATACCAGACCCATTAACCACAGGTAGGGTTATTATAGGGTATAATGTTATTGGTACTGTAGCATCTCCTATTATTGTTTCTTTTTCATGGTTAACTATTGTTATTGTGATAGGTATGTTTATTAATGTAGGTACAGTTATAATTAAATATGAAGGTGGTTTTTAAATGGAATATAAATATATTATATTGATAGGAATAATTTTCTTATTTATTGGTGTAGGTATATTTTCTTTACCTTCTAATCAGTCTATTATATCGGGGAATATTCCAATTATAGAAAATATAACAACTAAGAATAATAGTTTTAATGATGCTAATGTTACTGCAATATGGAATCATACACCTAGAACTTTAACGAATTGGAATCAGACCATTATTAATTATATTTATTCTCATATAGGTGGTAGTTTAACTTATTCAGGTGTTTGGAGCTATTCACCTAGAACTTTAACGAATTGGAATAATACAATTATAAATACTATTATTAATGATATAACTTCTAATTCCCCTGCTAATTGGTGGGTCTATAGTATTCATGCAGGTTTTATACCTTCAAATATAACAAATGTTTTAGGAAAAACAATTAATGATATAAAAACTCATTCAGATTATATTCCATCTAATATAGCAACTTTATTAGGGTATATACCTTCTACTTTATCATCTGATATATCTACAATTAAAACAGATGTGGGTTATATTCCTTCTAC
>JBEKIK010000530.1:0-6680 GCA_050011795.1 Thermoguttaceae bacterium
CGTTGACCGAGTAGCGGTTACACTCTCTGGTGGCGGAAAGATTCCAGATCCAGTACCGCGCCAGCCAGCGGCTGAGGAGCATGACGCCCAGCAGGGCATACATCGCATACGCCATCAGTCCCAGCCCAAAGGCAATTGAAACAAGTAACAACAGAATAACCGCAATAAACCATTTCATATCACATCGGATTTGAAAGGAGCCGGAAAAAAGTACCGATACGATGAACAAACCAGTACGATCAGGATAAGGTTCAGAATCGAGGCAATGGGTGATAGAAACAAGAAATAAAGTACGTGTATGGCGGCAATCACCAGGAAAAGACCAAACACCCACTTCCATCCCTTTATCAGACCCACAATGAACAGGCATTTCGCTAAGATCCATGTAATTGCATAAGGATACCCAGGTATTGCAAATAGATCACCTATACCCGCTATTAACAGAAGGGCTACAACAACCCATATCTGCCAGGGAACATTTGGCATCGATGAGTATGAAGATGTAGTGCTAGATTTTGCATCTTGTTTGCCATTTGTTGTTAATACACTTCCATTTTCAGAGTTCATGGCACAAGTTCCTTATGATAGAATCTATTTAAGGAATCATTGTGTTGTCCGTACAACAACAATGTATACTGTTATGAAATTTACCCGAATCATAATGTTTCAGGTTCTCTTGTTTCCTTGGCCAGCAGCGGGACCGGAACTTGCTCGACGATCTGGGCCGCGACTGCCGCGGCGGTGAGTTTCCTCAGGCGGCTCTCCGGACGCAGGATCAGGCGATGGGTCAGCACCGGTCCGGTCATTTGTTTCACGTCGTCGGGCCGCACGTAGTTACGTCCCGATACCGCTGCCAGGGCCTGAGCGGTGCGGAACAAAGCCAGCGACGCACGCGGGCTGCCGCCTAAACTGAGGTCTTCGCAGTTTCGCGTACTCTGCACGATCTCGATTATGTAGCGGCGGACCTTCGGATCGACGTGGATGTTGCGCACGGCTTGCTGGGCGGCCAGCAATTCCTCGGCGCTGACGACCCGTTCCAATCGATCCAGCGGATTGCCGTGCTCCAGGAGTTCGAGCATCTTCAGTTCTTCTTCCATGCTCGGATATCCCAGGCTGAAACGCACCAGAAAACGGTCCAACTGGGCCTCGGGCAAGGGGAATGTGCCTTCATGGTCTATTGGGTTCTGCGTGGCTATGACCCAGAAAGGCGGCTGCAATTCGTGGGTTATGCCGTCCACTGTAACGCGGCCCTCGGCCATGGCCTCCAGCAATGCGGCCTGGGTCCGCGGCGTGGTCCGGTTGATCTCGTCGGCCAGCACGACCTGGGCGAAGATCGGGCCGGCGCGGAACTCGAACTCCGTCGTCTTCTGGTTGAACACCGATACCCCGGTCACGTCGGTGGGCAGCAGGTCCGGCGTGCACTGGATTCGCTTGAACGAGCAGCCCACGCTCTGGGCCATCGCCCGGGCGAGCATGGTCTTGGCCACTCCAGGCACGTCCTCCAACAGCACGTGCCCACCGCAAAACCACGAGACCAACGACAGAACGATCTGCCGGCGCTTGCCGACGATCACTTTTTCCACGTTGGCTATGATCTTCTTTGCCGTTGTCGGTACGTCGCTCATACAGGGCCTCGATGTGGTATCAAGCCGCGATGTGGCGAAAAACGCAAGCCTAAGCGGCTGTCTACGTATTACTTCCCTATCCGGGCACCGACGGGCACCATCGGGCACCGATGAACAGCATTGGTCGGCATGGTCGGTTGGTCGCGGGAGAGGGGCCGGGGGTGAGGGTGGCTGGGTATTGTTAGAGTTCCTTATAAAAAAAGGGGTGGCTGAGGGGACTTGAACCCCCGACATCCAGATCCACAATCTGGCACTCTAACCAACTGAGCTACAGCCACCGTGTCCCAATCTTATAGACGCTATTATATATGAATTGTTCATCCACTCGTCAACACATACACCGGCAATGGGCCTTAAGATGGATAAGATTTTCCTGAAAAAAGCCAATTATCGGCCGGAAATGAGGGGTTAGGGGCCAGGGGCGATCAGTGGGCGGTGGGCGGTGGACGGTGGGCAGTGGACAGTGGACGGTGGGCAGGGTTCAGGGGTCAGGATTCAGCACTCTCCACTCACCACTAACCACTAACAACTAATTTCAGGGTTCAGGGTTCAAGAGTCGGGGGTAATAGGTAAGAGGTCATAGGTTATAGGGAATTGGTTTAGGTAGTCGGGATGGGATGGATGCTGTAAAAGAAAGGGGAATTTTTTTAGCGGGGGTTTTGGGATTTTTCTTTAAGGGGTTGGGAATTGTTTCCGGGATACGGAGAAAACGGATTTATCGGCATGGGGAGCGGGAGTAACGGGTTGGAAAATAAGGGGTTATGGTGCCGGTTTTTTGTGCATTTTAGTGCTGATAAAATAATCAGCGGGTTTTTTCGGGTAGCGGTATGCGCAAGTGATTTACAGGATAAGGAGTTGGAATTTTTCCTCAAGAGATTTTTGAAAATGAATTATTGGTGAAAAGTCAGAATTTGACTTTTCGAAAAAACCACATGGGGGGCCGGAAGCAAGTTGTTGTGTAAATGGGAGATGCGAAGAGCGATGGGGGCAAACACACTAGAAAAAAGTTGCGCGCTCAAATTGGATATTTCCTCATTTTTTGGGATTTTTGGATCATTTTTGGGCGTTTTTGGATAAAGTGATTTTTTAATAAAAATGGCAATTGTTGGACGGGCATAGGCCGGAGGCGGGAGGCTGGAGGAAAAGGATGAAAGCAGAAAGAGGATTCAGGATTTCTACATTATGAAAATAAAAATAGCCGCCCTGATTTAACAGAACGGCTGGTCGCCCCATGGGGCGTGGCCTGCGAATGTTTCTTCTTGTTACGGAAAGACTCGCAGACTGGAATCGGATACACTTTTCATATTATCTTGATATAATCTAATCTTGTCAATATACCCATTTCATGCATATTCTCTTTTTTTCTAAAGAGGGGGTCGGAATGGCAAAAGTGACTTTGGGAATGGACGTTGGATCGTCTTCGCTCGGTTGGGCCTTGATTGCCGAAGAAGAGGAAAAAATCCTTGCCGCTGGCGTTCGCGTGTTTCCGGAAGGCGTGGACCGGGATCAGCAAGGCGGAGAAAAATCAAAAAGCCAATCGCGCCGTGAAGCACGCGGCATGAGGCGACAGATTCAACGCCGGGCGCGAAGACGAAGATTAATAAGAAAAGCATTGATACAAGCCGGGCTACTACCCAACAATTCCACGGAACTGGAAAATCTGCTTCATGCAAAAAAAGGAGAAAAGAAACCAAGTCCTTATGAACTGCGAGCCAAAGCACTTAAGAATAAATTAGAAATACACGAACTTGGAAGAGTGTTACTTCATCTTGCGAAACGTCGCGGATATTCTTCCAACCGAAAGACAGACAAGGCCAAGGAGAGCAAAGGCATTCTAGCCGAGATGGACGAACTGGGCGAGAAGATCAAAAATGCCGGATGCACTACTTTAGGCGGTTATTTTGCCAAGGAAGATGAAAAATACAATCGTTCCCGGGCTGGCATCGAAAAACACATTCGCGGTTTGCATACAAAACGAGAAATGTATATCGACGAATTCGAGGCCATCTGGTCCGCTCAGCAAGAATACTATCCGCAGATTCTCACGGATGTTTTGAAATACGGCCGCAAGGGCAAAGGCAGTTTTCCCAAGGAGCCTAAACCGCTGAAGAAAAGCAGCGATCCGCTGACGGAATACGGTATTTATGGCATTTTGTTTTTCCAACGCAAAATGTATTGGCCAAAATCGGTGGTTGGACGATGCGAGCTTGAGCCCCATGAAAAACGCTGTCCTAGAGCGGCAAGAATTGCGCAACGATTCCGCATGTTTCAGGAAATAAATAATTTGATGCTGCTCGACCGTGTTACCCGCGAATATCGGAGCCTGAGCCAAATTGAACGCGAAACGCTGCTGGGGCTTCTATCTGAAAAGGAGAAAATGACTTTTGACGATATCAGAAAGAAATTGAAACTCGGAGATACAGTCCGATTCAACTTTGAAAGTGGTGGCCGCGATAAACTCGACGGGCACAAAACCGACCATATGATGGCGCAAAAGAGAGTTCTTGGCAAACGCTGGAAAGAATTATCCGAGGATATCAAAGATAAGGTAGTCGATATACTTATCAAAGAAGACCAGGACACCGACGCCATTCGACGATTGACCGACGAATGTAATCTGACCGAGGAAGAGGCGCAACGGGCCATATCCGCGAATCTTCCCGAAAGTTATATGAGCTTTTCAAGGGCGGCAATGCGCAAACTCCTGCCTTTCATGGTAAAAGGATTCATGCTTATGGGGCAGAATATCCACAATTCAGCTTTGCACGCTGCGGGTTATTTGCGACCTATAAATCAGCGCCGCTTTCTACCACTCCCACCGCAGTTGACGAATCCATTGGTGCGGCAAGCAATGTATGAGGTTCGCAAAACAATCAATGCCATCTTGAAGGAACTGGTTTATCGTCAAGAACATGATCTTACCCATATCTACGTTGAACTTGCCCGAGAGGCAAAAAAATCGTTTGACGAGCGAAAAGAAATTCGATTCGACAACATCGAAAGACAAAAGATACGCGCCAATGCGGCAAAAACAATAGAAGAATTTGATTCTTCGATAAAACCGACCGGGAAGACGATCAACCGTTATTTGCTATGGAAAGAACAGGGAGAGGATTGCCCCTATTGCGGTAAAAAAATAAGTCTATCGCAACTTTTTAACGGCGATGCCGATGTAGATCACATCCTGCCGCGCTGGCGGAGCTTAGATGATTCGATGGCGAACAAGGTCATTGCACATAGAACATGCAATGAGGAAAAAGGCGACCAAACGCCTTGCCAATGGCTTGAAAGCGATCCCGAGCGTTATCAAATAGCGTTAAAAATAGCCTCTATTAAGCTGCCTTTTGGGAAGCAGAAAAAATTTCAGCAAAAAGAGGTGGATCTGACTGATTTCGTGAATCGGCAGCTTACCGATACAGCATATATTACCCGATGCGTTTCCCAATATCTGCGTTGCCTGGGAGTGGAGGTTGTTTGCACACGGGGGCAAATGACAAGCGATCTGCGGTATTACTGGGGTCTGAACCCGATTCTTAATCCCGAGGGCCAAGGCGAAAAGAACCGTGATGACCACCGACATCATGCCGTGGACGCGCTGGTTATCGGTTTGACCGATAGCAAGCGGCTTTTTGCGCTGGCCAATGATCGGGGAAAGAACATCCAACCACCTTGGCCGGGTTTTCGCGAGGCGGCCGAAACAATCATCAAGAATATAAACGTCTCACATCGAAGTAGGCGTCGAATAAGCGGAAAGCTTCATGAATCGACTTTTTATGGAATGACTCAAAAAGAAGATAAAGAAATTTCAAAGGATCTACGACCTTGGGCAAAAGAATGGATTGAAGATAAAAAACTTGTTGTACATCGAATAGAACTGTCACAAATCAAAAACACTAAGGAGTTAAAAAACATTCGTGATAAAGCAATTCAATCCCTATTGCGCGAGCACCTTGAGGCCCAAGGTATTGATACTAATAAACCCAGAATAATCCCAAAACAAGTATTTTCTGGAAATAATCTTCCAAGAATGAAATCAGGAGTCCCAATTCGAAGAGTGCGTGTCATTGAATCGGGGAAAACTATGCGTCCTGCATCTGTACGGCGTGCATACCAATATGTTAATCCAAAGAGTAATCATCATATTGTCTATCGATTAGTGACAAAAAAAGGTAAACCAGTATGGATAGCAGAAGTGATACCTATGTGTGATGCGGCATTACGTGCTCTTCAAGGTTTATCACTTATTGATCGTTTGGATAGAGAGGGCGAAAAATTTCTTATGTCTCTTTCTATTGGAGAAATTTTCCAAATAAATGGAGACAAAGAACCTATTCTTTGTGTAGTTAAAAAAATCCGCCGAACCGATAATCGTTTATATTATAAACTCCATACAGATGCGCGTTCTTCAAAAGAAATTGATAAAGAAAATCTTTATCTTTCTCCAAAAAAGATGCAAGAACGCAAGGCTTGCAAGGTAATAATCGATCGGTTGGGCCGTATTCGCTCGGCGAATGACTGATTTTTTTGGTTTTACACCCCCTCTTACCCCCCTCTAAAAACCTCAGGAAAAAGTTGGCGTATTGGTTGTCGCCGGATTAGATTGAATGGTGATATGCGTTCCCAGGCAGAGCCTGTGAACGACTTGGATGATCGTCCGTGCGCCACGGAGGGTTCTTGATCTTTTTACGAGAAGACCTTCCGTGGGGATTTTGCCGTGATAAAACGCACTATCGAAGTTTCTTCAAAACCGGCATACCTATCGACCAAACTGGATCAACTGCTCATTCATCGCGACGGCGAATCGGTCGGCAGCATTCCGTGCGAAGATATTGGCATGGTGGTCGTCGATCAGCCGCAAACCACGTATAGCCATGGTGCATTGGCTGCGTTGGCGCGTTGGCAGGCGGTTTTAGTGGTGTGCGGATCGGACCATCTGCCTGCCGCAATGCTCTTGCCCTTGGCCGACCACTGCGAGGTCGTCTGGCGAATGAAAGAACAGTTGGCCGTGCGCAGGCCGCTTAGAAAACAGCTTTGGCGGCAGTTGATCCGGGCGAA
>JBEKIK010000531.1:0-3796 GCA_050011795.1 Thermoguttaceae bacterium
CGATTCCGCTCAGGGAAACCAATTGGACGGTAGCGCCGGAACCGATCGTCAGAGTGCCATTCTTTATTGATCCGGCAACGAGAGAGCCTGCATTATACACTAGGGAAACAGTATTGATCGAGTCGCCATTAATGGTCCCGCCACTATTGATCGAGGCGATATTAAAGGTCCCGCCGCTGATGTCCGATTGTGTCACACTATTTCCAAGTTGCAATACACCGTTGGCAATAGTTGTGCCGGTATAGGTATAGCTCCCGCTGAGCGTAAGAGTGCCAGCGCCGGATTTTGTCAATCCCCCATAGCCGTCAGCAGCAAGCGTTATTCCAGAAATCGTTCCGCTATTGTCTAATTGCAACGTGCCCGCCTGAATATCGATTAATCCATTATTATTTAAGGTGCCGGTGCCATTAAGAATCGTTACATTAGACGGCAGACTGCCGTATATACCGGCATTGCCGATCTGTACTGTGCCCAAGCTAGCATTGTCGATCTGTAATGTGCCGCCGTTAATAGTTGTTGAACCGGTATAAGTGTTGTACCCGCTGAGCGTAATAGTGCCGGCGCCGACTTTTACCAATCCGCCGTAGCCGCCAACAACAAGTGTTCCGTCAGAATTTGTTCCGCTATTGCTAAACTGTAATGTGCCGCCGCTAATAGTTGTTGGACCGGTATAAGTGTTGTACCCGCTGAGCGTAAGAGTACATCCGCTGGATTTTAAGACGTTTTGAGTGAATGTTCCGCCAGAAACTGTTGCGTTAGAAACTATGCCGGCTTGAAGTATCCCGCCTTTAAACGTTGCGTTTCCCGCCAAATCTAATGAACCTCCGCTTGTTGTATTTAAAAAATAATCATTATTATGAATTAATGCGGCGGCTTTAAATGTGGTTGTTCCAGAATCACCACCACTTGGAAGGCACATTGTTGATCCGTCACTTATTGCCAACAGGCCACACAATGTGCCGCCATCATCGCCCCGGCATTCCATGACAAACTGAGCGGCAATCAGCATTGCCAGGGTTGCTGCAATTGCAAAAGAACATTTTTTGTTCTTCATTTTGTTTTCCCTGCAAAACCCAAAACCCGACCGTTGCCAATTTCAAATTCACAAACACGTAAGAGAAGATTAATTGGCTTCCAAGGTAATAAATTTAACCATTCAATGAACCCTATTCAATCCCCCACTTAGCTGGTTTTTTTTAATTAAAAAATCACAAAATAATCACTAATCTTGTAATATTTCAAGTTGTTGTCACTGTTGGGTACGAAAAAGTTTAATTCTCACGATTCGGTTGCGCTTGTACTTGAATATGAGGATGTCCTTCAGCGGCATCGGAGGGAACTTGGTTTGTTACAAGAAGACGTTTCGGATTTGATTGATTCTTTGTGTGCTTTGGCAAAACATCACGAAATTTATTTCCTATGGCGTCCGTCATTGCCTGACGCGAATGACGAATTAATTTTGGAATTAGCGGTGTCAGCTCAATGTGAGTATATCGTTACGCACAACCTAGGCGATTTTAAAGGTGCGGAAAAGTTCGGCATTAAAACAGTAACGCCGGGGGCTTTTTTGAAAATCATTGGTGAGGTGTAATATGAGCGCCTTAAGTTTACGTTTACCCAAGTCGTTGCATGAACAACTCAAAGAGTTGGCCCAAGAGGAAGGCATTTCCGTCAATCAATTTGTTGTGCTGGCGGTAGCGGAAAAAGTTGCATCCATTTCGACAATTGAATATCTGGAAAAACGCGCCAAGGGTGGCAGTAGAGAAAAACTGCTGGCGGTTCTAAACAAAGTTCCCGATGTCGAACCCGAAGTCTTTGATAGGCTATAGGCACGGTCTCGCAAAATGTTACCGCAAACAGTGAAATTCATGAATCCGGCAAGGACTTATGGCTTGCATGCGTTGTGATCTTATGAAAATCGGCCATAACACAGTCCCTTTACTGTGGTATGCAACTCATTTATGTCCTCCTTGACGTTCGCAAATCGGACTGTTAAATTCAGCAGTTTCCTTCCATTGTAATGCTTGCCGGATTGGAAATCTCGGCCTATTTTGCCTCGACTACCGTCTTGGCGGCCGGAATTCATCAATTTTAAAGCGAAATTCTCAATATTTTTGATTTTTTTATGACATTTTAGGAGGAAAGCCGGTTATGGCCACTAAATATGTTTACTATTTCGGCCCGGACGGGACCGAAGGCGATGCGAGCATGAAGAATACGCTGGGCGGCAAGGGGGCGAATCTGGCCGAAATGGCCAAACTCGGCCTGCCCGTGCCCGCCGGATTTACCATCGCCTGCGAGTTCTGCTCGGTCTACATAGCCGAGGGACGCCAGTTCCCGCAACCGCTCCGCGACGAAGTCGCCCAAGCCCTGCAAAAGACCGAAGCAGCGATGGGCATGAAATACGGCGATTCCGAAAATCCCTTGCTTCTAAGTTGCCGCAGCGGCGCAAGGCAGTCGATGCCCGGCATGATGGAAACCGTGCTTAACGTCGGCCTGTGCTCGAAAACCATCCCCGGCCTTGTCAAAAAAACCTGCAACGAGCGGTTCGTCTTCGACGCCTATCGCCGTTTGATAATGATGTATTCCGACGTGGTCATGGAAAAGGCCGAAGACATCGAGCCCGCAGAAGGCAAGGGCATCCGCGTGCAACTCGAGCACATCATGGCCAAGATGAAGAAGTCGAAAAAATACGCCTCCGACACCGACATGACGGCTGATGATCTCAAGAAACTCTGCAAAAAATTCAAGGAAAAAATTGCCGAAGTTTTGGGCCGTGAATTTCCCGACGATCCGCAAGAGCAGCTTTGGGGCGCTATCGGCGCGGTATTTAAAAGTTGGGAAGGCAAACGTTCGGTTTCATATCGCAAGATCGAAGGCATTCCCGGCAACTGGGGTACCGCCTGCAACGTGCAAAGCATGGTCTTCGGCAACCTGGGCAACACTTCCGCCACGGGCGTGGCCTTTTCGCGCAATCCGGCCACCGGCGAGAACAAATTCTACGGCGAATGGCTCATCAACGCCCAAGGCGAGGACGTTGTGGCCGGCATCCGCACGCCCAATCCGCTTAACGAGGAAACAAAGAACCCGCAAAACCAGCACCTCTCCTCGCTGCAAACCGAGTGGCCCGAACTGTACAAACAACTCGACGATAACCGCAACAACCTGGAAAAACACTACAAAGACATGCAGGACATCGAGTTTACCATCCAGGAAGGCAAACTCTACATGCTCCAATGCCGCAACGGCAAGCGGACCGGAACCGCGGCCTTGAACATGGCCATGGACATGCTCACTGAAGGATTGATCGATGAAAAAACCGCCGTGATGCGCGTGCAGCCGGCCCAACTCGACGAACTGCTGCATCCGATCATCAATCCCGAATCCGAGAAAAATGCCGAGGCATTTCTCACCGGTCTGCCGGCCGGACCGGGCGGGGCCTTGGGCAAGATCGTTTTCACCTCGGTCGATGCCGTGGCCCAAGCACGCGCCGGAGCGACAGTCATCCTGGTCCGCGAAGAGACCAATCCCGAGGACGTCGAGGGCATGCGCGCGGCCGAAGGCATCCTCACCGCACGCGGAGGAATGACCAGCCATGCGGCCTTGGTCGCCCGGGGTTGGGGCAAGTGCTGCATTGTCGGCGCGGGCGACATGAAAGTCGACATGGCCGGCCGAAAACTCACCGTCGGTGAAGTGAAACTAAAGGAAGGCGACGTAATCACCTTGAACGGCACCAAGGGCCGCGTTTACCAGGGCGCTTTGGAAATGATAGATGCCACCGAAAACCCCCGCTTCC
>JBEKIK010000532.1:0-2638 GCA_050011795.1 Thermoguttaceae bacterium
CTCCTCTTTCGATAAGCGAACAATATATTTCTTCTGCATGGGAAACCTCCTTGTTTCCCACAGTATCCCTAAAAAACACATTACGATCAATCCCAATTATTAACCGTGACACAGCACTAGTGGTTTATTTACAAATGTTTATTTTCGGGCGGCGCCGGTTTGGATTCGGTCTTGAGATTCCAGGCCGTAAGCCAGCGGGTGCTTACGGGAACCAGGCCGAACTGGTCGCGGAGGCGTTTATCGAAATCGGGCATGTGGCCGCCGCCGTAAAAGATCGCCAGTTTTTTCTTCCCTTCGGCGATTTGCGTGCGCAACACGTCCAGGGCTACTTTGTTGCGTTCGCTGATCAGGGTGGAGCCGTCGGCTCCTTCCACGGCGGAGAGCATTCCGTCCATCGATTGAAACTGTTCGGCCATGACGCGTTTTAAGGCCATTGCCCGATTCTTGTCAAAAATGGCCATGAGCAACCGCAGGTCGGAGCCGGCGGTCTGTTGGGGATCCTGTTGGTTCATGGCAGAGATCATCATGCGGATGAACATGGAAAACATGCTTTCGCCTCGCTTGTTCATGGACTGGGCGAATTGGTCGGGGGACATATCGGCGTGGAGCAAATTGGGGCGGGTATAATCGATCAATTGGAGTTGAAAATCCAGTTCCAGCACGTCTTTCATGGCCTTCTGGATCATGGAGATAAAGCTACCCGATCCCGCGCCGCCGCCCTTGGGTATGCGCGTGCCTTCGGGAGCGATGAGTTCGTAGAGTACGGCGTCATAACCTTCGAATTCCCGGTTCAGTTGCTGGTAATAACTTTTTTCACCGATATGGACCGCCGTAACCAGGTCCACAATCGGCGCTTTTTTGGAGCGATCCTTGGGAACGTATCTGACAATGGCCGACTCCAAGGCAAGCGGTTGTTTTTTTTCGTCCCGGCTTAGACGAATGAAACGAGAGGAATTTTCTTTATCTTTATTGACTTGCGGTTCTTCGCCGGCTGGCGGGGAAATTGAGCAGGCAGCGAGAATATATAAAAATGCCAACCACACTTTCGGCCAAAAACGTTTAATAATCATTTAAGAAACTCCCTCCCGCTATTTCAAGCGTACGTTTTTCCGCCCTTTATTCACAGCGGGCAAAATGCGAATCCCAAAGCAACCTCAACTGAATTTTATTGATGTTTGCATTGAAAATGAACCGGTGCGTTACGATTTTTGCCTTATTTCCCGGCCTCCCGTTGGTAAGCCGGGACCATTTACAATGCAAACGTCAATAGTTTACTCGGCGAGACGACAACATGCGTGTCAAATCTCACACCCAGCCGTAAATTCCACACGACAATGTACTTCCACAACTACAGTGGGATTGAATTGCCCCCACCTCTCTGATGGCTTGCTACAATAGCCATTTCCAATTTAGTTTTAAGGTTTTTTGTATCTTATTATCAACAAAAGTGTTCAATAATAATACACTTTGTTGACCTGCAAGAGTTCCTCCCTATTCGAAATACTGTAATTATTAGACTCATATCTTAGGGGGGTAATTGCATTCCCACCACTAGTGGATTATAGAAATACCTTTGAACAAGCCGTACGAACAGTGGTTTTTCACACTTGACGTGCCTAAATAGTCCAATCATGATAAGATGAGGTATCTGCGTAGCATAGGTAATAATGGGAATATTTCTAATAAAATGGCGTGGTTTAACTTTTGGCATGTATTTAGCTCTAGGTAATGCGGCATCCTTTATTTAGTTTGACCGATTTGTAAAAATTATCTCTTATTAACGTTAGGAGCCTGAGGTACCTTGCAGGATGGGCAATATGTAGTTGCCGTCATTTTTGTGATGGTAAATAGTTAGATGAACAATCCCTTGGAAATTCAATGCCTGGCATCAGCGGCATTTGAAGAGTGGCTCGCCCCGGCTGGCGGATCGGTGGCGGTCTCGACATATCAGGCGGGCAAGGTGGCGATGGTCGGCTGGGACGGTCGCCAAGTGACGCTGTTGATGCGCGATTTCGACAAGCCGCTGGGACTGGCCGCGGCAGGGAACCGCATGGTTTTGGCTACGCGTCACGATCTGTGCATATTCACCAATACTCCGTTATTGGCCTACGAATTTTTAGAAGATCAGCCCGGACGTTACGATGCCCTGTATTTACCCCGCGTGACGTATCACACAGGCGATTTGCACACCCATGACGTGGCGATTTCGGCCGAAGGGATAATTATAACGGCCACGCGGTTTTCCTGTCTTGCGCGATTGAGTTTTGATTTCAACTTTGTCCCTTTTTGGAAGCCTAGTTTTGTGACCGATCTGGTGCCGGAGGATCGTTGTCATTTAAACGGTTTAGCGCTTTACGAAAACCGGCCCAAGTATGTAACCGCGCTGGGAAAGACGGACAAGGTCGGCGGCTGGCGTGAAAACAAGGCCGCCGGGGGCGTAGTGATCGACGTCACAACGGACGAGATCGTAAGCGAAGGACTTTCGATGCCGCATTCGCCCCGCTGGTACGACGGCCGATTATGGGTGTTGAACTCGGGCGCCGGTGAGTTATTGATGATCGATCCCGCAAGCGGCCGGCAAAACGTGGTTTGCGAACTGCCGGGATATTTACGGGGTTTGTGTTTTATCGGACCATAC
>JBEKIK010000533.1:0-3374 GCA_050011795.1 Thermoguttaceae bacterium
GCCGAATTGCGGGATAATTGCGCCCGCGCATGGTTGAAGCACCAACGCCCGATGATCCTTCATAGCTCATAAGCGTTACTCATAAAGGCAAGGGCTTGACGGCTTTGCTAGCACAATACGTAAGTATATTCCTGATGATAATTTCCGTCAACTGGGAGTAAGTCGAAATGCTTACCCAACATGAAATCGAGATTCGCGTCAGATACGAGGAAAGCGATCCGATGGGCTTTTTGCACCATGCCCATTATTTTACCTATTTTGAAATAGGCCGGACTGAAATGCTCCGTGCCTCGGGTGGAAACTATCGGAAAATGGAGGAAGAAGGCCAGTTGGTGGTAGTGGTTAAGGCCGAATGTCGCTACCACCGCCCGGCCCGGTATGACGACCTGTTAAGACTGCGAACCACCATTACCCGGGTAACTGAGGCCAAAATCGAACACCAATACGAGCTATTCCGCGGCAACGAACGCCTGGCCACGGGCAACGTCACGCTGGCGGTGGTCGATCGTCAGGGCAAAGTCCAGAGGGTGCCAGAGTGGATGTTCACGAAGGATGAAGGATGAAGAGGTTTAGCCCCGACATTTGTGTCGGGCGGATTAGGTATTGGAAAATATCAAATTGCGGTCCCGCGCTTATGGTATGCCACGGCGATTAAACCGGCCATAAGTAAGAGGAAGGCTGTTGACGGTTCGGGCACGGCGGCGAGGTCGGTATTAAGAGACTGTGAACCCTCGGATAACGAACTTGTCGCGGCCGTCGTAGACACGCCAATGTTGAGGGTGCCGACACTGATGCTGTCGGCCGTAAGACTGGAGAAGCTTGTTCCATTGCCCACTACCAGAGTCCCCGTGCCCGTGATGTCGCCCACGACCGACGTTGATCCCAGAAATTTTAACGTACCGGCTGATATCGTGGTGTTGCCGGAATAGTTGACCGTACTGGAGAAAGTCAGTATGCCCGTGCCGGTTTTAGTCAATCCGCCCGTGCCCGTCACAGTGCTGGAAAAGGTGACGGGATAGCCCTGTGTATTGATTGTGGCGTTGCCGTTGACGCCCGTAAGCGACAGGGCGACGGCGCTGGTAAATGATCCGAGGGCTTGCAATGTGCCGCCGCCGAAGTTGAAGTTGGCAGCGCCGGCGCCTTTGCTTAAACTGCTTGATTTCAGAGTTCCGCCGGAAAGTGTAAGGGTTCCCGTGCCGTTGTACCCCAAATAGATATTGGTTGAGGAAAACGTCCCGCCGCTTATGGTAAGCGATCCGGTGCTGCTGCTGGAATAATAACTGATGTACGTTGCGGTGGTGGCGTTAACCGTGCCGCCGGATTGGGAAAAGGTGCCAGTGCCGCCGTAGCCCAGAAAGATATTAGCTGTGCTAAACGTCCCGTTGTATATCGTTAGCGATCCGGTAATGCCGCTGGAACTACCGGCCACCGTTGCGCTGGAGGCGTTAACCGAGCCGCCGTATTGGGTAAAAGTTCCAGTGCCGCCGTAGCCCGAATAGAGATAGGGGGTGGTGAGAGTGCCGCCATTAATGTATATCGTTCCAGTGCTGCCGCTGCTATTGCCTATATACGTATTAGATGAAACGGCGGTCGAGCCGGATTGTTGAGTGAAAGAACCTGTGGAACCGGAATTAGCGCCCACGAACAAGTTAGTGCTGGCGGTGATTGTGCCGCCTTGGTTGTAGAAAGTGCCATTTCCGCCGCTATCGCGGCCGATGGTGAGGAAAGTGCCGGCGGTCAGGGACTTTCCGCTGGCAAGCGTAAACGATCCAGTGCCGGTTTTTCCTACTCGGAATCCGTAAATATTCATGCTGCCTGCAACGGTAAGCGTGCCGCCGTCGATGTTAATCGAGCCGGCCGTGCCGTAGATGTTGCCCGCGTTCAACGAACCGCCGGCGGCCAAGGTTAAATCGCCATCGTCGATATTCACGTCATTCGGCACGCTTGCGGCTGCGCTAAGAACGACTGTTCCGCTGCCGATTTTGGTTATGGATTTCGTCGCGGTCGATGAACCGATGACCGTCAATGAACCGGAGATCGTCAACGAACCGGTGGTGCCGCCGATATCCCAGACAGTATTGGCGCCGACGGTCAAGGGCCTGGAAATGGTCTGCGTGCCCGATGATGTAGTGGACCGCGTTATATATCCGCCGTTTAAAGTCAACGTACCCGAACTGCCGCCGATGGTGAAGTCTGTGGTGCTGTCAATTGTCAGTGCGTTGATCGTGCGGTCGCCGCCCAGAACGATCGTGTCTCCGCTGCTAATGCCTGTGGATGTGAAAGTGATGTTGTAGCTTGAGTCGGGCAAGATGCCGGAACTCCAGTTTGCCGCGTTGCCCCAGTTCAACGTGCCTGCGCCCTTGGTCCAAGTTTGCACGTCGGTCACGGACCAACCCAAATCTTTCATGATCCCCCAATCTATATTGCTGGGGGAGCGTCTAGTAACTCCCGCCGACATGGATGGGCTCATCAAGTCGTTGGGCAGGTCGAGGTGCGACAGGCTGGATCCGCTTGAATAAGTAGTCGGCGCGTAAACGGGAACTTCGCCGCCGTAGGCCGCCTCGGCTTTGGTACCGGTAAAATAGACCGGGTTGTCCGTTTCTTTGAAGTTGTCGGGCGTACCGGTTCCGCCGGCAACTGGCTTGTTTCCGGATTTATCGACCAGAAGTTTGTCCCATTCGCTCAGGCCTGAAGATGAAAATGTATCGGTGCTGGAATTATATGTGGAATAAAATCCCAAGGTATGGCCGAGTTCGTGCGTAACGACGCTTCGCAGGTCGTATTGACTGGAACTGGGAGTTCCCGTACCCGTGTTCCAACTAAAGTTAGTGTTAAACGCCATTCGGGCGTCATAATCATAACCGGTGGGAATGGAGTAATTTTCACCCTCGCGCCAAACCATTTCGGTATTGGACCAAACAGTTGTGCCGTCGCCCGAGTAAAGATTTGAAGTTTGGCCAAGGGTCGTGCCGCCCAGGTTATTCCAAAACAAGTGCAACTGGACTTGCCGTCCGTAAGTATTGGTTATACGGCTGTTCCAAGTAGCGACGCAGGCGACAACGTCCTCGATCTGCGAACTGGTCCAATTTTGCGATCCGCTTCCGTCATCATCGCTGTCGCCGGCGTTGTAGAAAGTTAGGGTATACGCCCCGACGTTTCGCACGGTCGAGGCTTTGGCGGAAAGTCCCAGGACAAACACGCACAATGCCACATGCAATAAAAGACGAAAGCAAGGAGCCGCGTAACAAAAGAATAGTTTGGCCGAGCGTTTAGATGTAACTTTAGTTGTTACATAATGTCCGTTGTCGATCGGCAAAACATCCATTGGCGTTGCCTCCAAGCCATATCAATCAAAGGCTTTGACTCTCACGGCG
>JBEKIK010000534.1:0-2513 GCA_050011795.1 Thermoguttaceae bacterium
ATATTCCTCGGGATTTAGCCGCTCCAGCGCCCAGGCCGCCGCGCGCCAGTATTGGGCCTTCTTTGCGGCCGAATAGATGTACTTCACGTGCGTGACCACCGCCTGGCTCTGTGCGCGCTCTAACTTTTCCGCGAATATTTCATCGCGTTCGGCAGTGTTCTGGATGGTCTTTGGATCGCAACCGACATACCGCGCGGCCGTTCGGCGGCTGCATCCCATCGAGATAATCGCCACGATTTCCCGTTGCTTGATCTCGTCCAGTACCGGTGGTCTTCCACATTTTCTCGCCATATCGCTCCTTCACGATTGCGCTCCAATGTATTCGAACGACACCACCGCCCGGCCCGCCGATCCGCGATAGTTCCTCACGAACCGTTCGGCGTTGTGCGAGCCGGTCTTTTTCACTCCCACCGTCCGCCATCGCGGCGAGTGCCGGCAGTGCGCGATTACCGCCGGATGGCTGGCCGTGACGTTCAGCCGGAAGCCCTCGCAGCGGTTCAATTCGGCAACCGTTTCGGCCAAGGCCATGCCTATGCCGATCCCCTGATAATCGGGCAAGGTGACAATGCGGCTCACGCGCCGCCGGTTCTTCCGGCCCAATAGCGAAAGCGTCGCGCAAAACGCGACCGGCACTCCGTCCCACAAGGCCATGTAACACCGCGCATAACTGCTCAATGCCCCGCTCAAATAGTGATGACGCGCAAACAACCGCCACGCACTGCGCCGGCAACGAACGATTTCAAGCTCGATCGGCGGTCGCCGAAGACGCCTCCGTTGAAACGATGAACTTGCCATGTCGATGACCCAATCCGGCTCGAGCCACTCCGTTACGTCGTAGTGGCACGTCACGGCCACGAACCGGCAGCCGATCCGGCCAAGATGAATCCCCTTGGCAATCGCCGCCGAAATGACCCGGGCCACGTTGCGGTCCACCACGCTCGTAAACTCGTCGAAGGCCACGAGCCCGCCCTCGCCGCCGGCTTGTCCAAGATAGGTGCCACTGCTGGCTTGTCCGGCAGTGTTGTTGTGGTCTGCTTGACTAAGCGCCCGGGCAAGGTCGCAGCGGAACTGCTCGCCGCCACTGAGCACGTGGTACGGCTTTATCCACGACGGCGGCGACGAAAATCCCACCGCCGTAAACATCCCGGTAATTTGCTTGATCGGCAGATCGCCCAGTCCATCGATCACCGCCCGGTCCGCCGGCCATTCGTTGCGGCGATAAAGATGCTCGCCGAACAGTTTTTTCGCCAGCGTGCTTTTCCCGCTGCCCGAGGGACCGACGATCAAACCGATCCGCCAATCTTCTGAAGGATGAGGGATGAAGGATGAAGGATGAATAGAACTGCTTGCGGTTTTGCCCTGCCCACTGCCCACTGCCCACTGCCCACCACCATCTTTCTCCTTTCCATTCTCGATATTCAGCAAATCCTCCGGCACGCCCACCCGAAATTTCTGCGTCGCCTTGGCCGCAAGCGGCACGTCGAACATGCCCGCCACCTGTTGGACGCGAAACGAATCGAACACCGGACAATCGACGGTTATTTCAACAACAGGCATTTTTTTAGTAGATATTGGGCGGTGGACAATGGTTTGTGGAATTGAATAGTTTAGCCCCGGAGCTTGCTCCGGGAGTATTTGTCGCAAACGTAAACTTCACTTACAGCGTCAACAACTTGCACTTGTATCCTTCGCCGCTTAGACGCTCGTAAACCGCTTGCTGATCGGCCTCGTCGCGGCACTCGACCACCACCTGAAACGCCTCGGGCACGTTGACCTCGCGCGATCCTTCATCGACTATATCTTCCACCGGCGTTTCCGGATCATGAATCATCCGGTCCAACAATGCCTGGACCGCGACATTCTCGGTTTCCACGTCCGCGACCAACTCGGCGAGCATTTCATCGTTAGCCTCGGCCATCGCAGCCAACGGATCGTGCAGGGCAAGCAGCTTGGCCGCCTCGGAGTCGTCCAGATCGAGCACGAGCACCGGCACTTCCATGTCGGGCGTGGTTTCCGCGCGGAGATGGCCGTCGATCAATTCCAGCGAGCCGTCGGGCAATTCCCGGGCCAACAGCGCGTCGGCGTAGCCCACCTCGGCCAGCACTCCGCAAAGCGCATCCCGCTGCGCCTGCGGATGCGTCCGCCAATTTCGCGGATTCGGCCGCAACTCGCTCGCCCGCACCCGCCGCAATTCCTTGATCCGATCCCGAATTTGCATCATTCACTCTCCTACTCCCGCAACCGATCCGAAAGGTTTTCGATCTGCAACGCGTGCATTTCCCAGCGGCGCTCCAGTTCCTTCAAGTCGATTTCGTGTTGGATGCACTGCGGCAGCCGCTCTTGCTCGGCGTCGACCATGCTATCGACCTTGGTTTCCAGCCGGGCGACTTGCGTCGACAACACTGCCAACTTGGCATGGACCATGAACATCCACGGAGCGGTCGCCAACAGCGCCGCCGTCACCACGTAGATAACAATCTCCCATTCCTGCACGCTCATGATCATGTATTCCC
>JBEKIK010000535.1:0-3218 GCA_050011795.1 Thermoguttaceae bacterium
TCGGTGGCCAAAATACGCAATGCCATTCGCAAACAGGGCCTGCCGGAAGAAGTATTTCCGGAATTGTACGGGGAATAAAGGGAGCCGGCCTAATTTTTTCACAACCACTTTTCACTCGCCCTTTACCCCACAATAAAATTGGGCGCCACGGGCGGAATCCTTCGGCCAGTGGCGCCCTTTCGTCGCGCAACGAACTAATGCGGGCCGCGATGGGGTGGGAAGCGGCCCGCAAAACATAATGCGTCGGTTATTTTACCTCATCGAGTTTAACGGGTCTGCGCTCGCGGGCCGATTTTAGCGCCGCTTCCAGCACCCGTTGGGTTTTGTAGGCGTCATCGAAATCGGGGAGCGGCACGGTGGGCGCATCGCCGGCCAAGACTTTCAAAATATCGTAAGCCTGGTTGGTGAACCCGTGCTCGTAACCGATAATATGCGCGTCGGGCCACCAATTCGCCACATAAGGATGATCGCCGCCGTGGGTGCACATGATCGTTGTCCAGCCCTGGACCGCACGGGGCAATGCGGCGTCGTAATACTGCAATTCGTTCATTCGCTCGAAGTCGAACTTAAGCGCCCCTTTTGTGCCGTTCAGCTCGAAGGCGTTGCGGTTCTGGTTGCCCGTGGCCTGGCGCGCGGCCTCGAAACTTGCCACCGCGCCGCCGGAAAATCGGGCTAGGAAAAGCACGGCGTCATCCACGGTCACCGTGCCTTTGCCACCGGCGCCGGACCGCCCCTGGGCGATTCCGCCCGTAGAAACCCCGGCGGGCAAGGTTCGCTCTTTGATGAATGTCTCGGCAATCGCCCCCGCAATTTCGGTAATTTCCTGGCCGGTGACGAATCGGGTCATATCGACGATGTGTGCGTTCAAGTCGCCGTGTGCCCCGGAGCCTGCCAGATTTTTATCGAAGCGCCATAACAGGGGCACTGCCTCGGAGGCCCAATCCTGCAAATAAACCGCCCGGACATGCCGGATATCGCCCAGTTTGCCCTGTTTAACCAACTGATGGGCCAATGCCACGGCCGGACACCGGCGATAGTTAAACCACACGAATGTCTTCACATTGGCGGTTTTGGCGGCCTGGACCATTTCGCGGGCGTCGTCGAGGGTGCCGGCAACGGGTTTTTCGCAGCACACCGGCTTGCCGGCGGCAATGGCCGCCTTAGCTATCGGTGCATGCATGTAGTTCGGCGTAACGATGTCGACCAGTCCGATCTCGGGCGATTTTACGAGTTGCTCCCAGTTGGTCGAGGCATGTTTCCAACCCCAATTCGCGGCAAACGACCGGGGATTTTCCTCGGCCTGGCCAAAAACCGTATGCATTACCGGGCTTAAAGGCGGCTGGAAAAACTTGGCCACTTGCCCCCAGGCGTTGGAATGCGAACGCCCCATAAAACCCTGGCCGATCAGTGCCACATTGATGGTCGCCATTACCATTTCTCAACATATTCGTTCCGATGGAGTGCGTTTATAGACCGATTTTTTCCGCCTGACAAGAGGCCGGCAGCGAAAAAAATTGATGAAGGGGGAAAGTGGGCAGTGGGCAGTGGACGGTGGGCAGTGGGCAGTGGACAATAGGCAAGCGCAAGTCATTGTGGTTGTTCAATTTGCAATTTGCAATTTGCAATTGCCAATTTGCAATGAAAAAACATGTACACAAAACACTCTTAAACCACAATACAAAGACCTAATTCAACATTTGTCACTATTTATTTCCCATTCCCCCCTTAAACTTCCGTCTGGCATTTTCCAGTGGTTCCGGGTACCATGGCCTCAAACGGGCGTGTGGTATTTAAAAAAATCGATACGCCGCTTAGGGTGGTTTTTTTGAGGAGGATCGGGAATGTATAGGGTACGGAAAATACGCCGGATTACTTGTTTGGCGGCGGGCTTGGCGGTTGCGGTCGGTTTGGCGGTCGGATTGATGCTCGGCGGACTATGGCCGCAAACTTTGCTACATGCCACGGCCACCGATCGAATTGATACGTTTGCCATGGCCACCGGTCTTGTGGACGATGACGTTGAAGCCGTTTATTTTTTGGATTTTCTTACCGGCGAACTCCGGGCGCTGGTCATGGGAAGACAGGTCGGAGGCATTTCCGGGATTTATACGTTCAACGTGGCCGGTCATTTAGGCATCGATCCCAGTAAAAATCCCCGCTATATGATGGCCACCGGCATGGTGAACCTGCGGCGAGGCGGATCGCGCATGCAAGCCGGCCGGGCAGTGGTTTATGTTGCCGAAGTCACTTCCGGAAAAATGGGCGCTTACGCCATACCCTGGAATCCTTCCATAGCCGCGGCAGGTCAAACAATGACGGCAAACCTTGTCCCGGTAGCCACGTATCAGTTTCGCGCCGCCCCGATCAGCGGCGTTGCTGGGGCAACCACTACCCCGTAAAGATAACGTCGGGTCTACAATCATGGAAATTATTGTCAACGGCCGGGCGCGCGAGGCGGCCGAGGACCTCACGATCGCCGAGTTGCTCGAAGAATTACAATTAAGCGATAAGCCTGTGGCCGTGGAGGTCAACCTCCAGTTGGTTCCAAAGCGCCGACATGCCGAACATCGACTTTCCGCCGGCGATCGGCTGGAGATCGTCACGCTTGTGGGCGGCGGGTAAGAGGAGTGGGCAGTTTACTGCCCACTTACGATCGTCACGCTTGTGGGAGGAGGATAATCCGATGGAAAAATTAACCGGCAACGGCGATTCGCTGCGGATCGGTTCGCATAGGTTTTCCAGCCGCTTGATCGTGGGGACCGGAAAATACGCCGGGTACGAATTGATGAGCGAGGCCTTGGCCGCGTCGTGCACGGAGTGCATTACCGTGGCCGTGAGGCGCGAACGCCTGATCGACGCCTCGGGCAAGAATTTGCTGGATTTCATCGACACCGCCCGATACACGATTCTGCCCAATACTGCCGGGTGCTTTACCGCCGAAGACGCCGTTCGCGTGGCCCGGCTGGGACGGGAAATTCTTTCGCAATTGAACAATCCCGGGGCCGATTGGGTCAAACTGGAGGTGCTCGGCGACGCCAAAACCCTGCTGCCCGACCCCATCGCCACGCTGGAAGCCACGGAAAAACTCACCGCCGACGGTTTCCAGGTGCTGGTATATACCAGCGACGATCCGGTGGTTGCAAAAAGGCTCAAACAGGCCGGCGCGGTAAGCGTAATGCCGGCCGGCAGCCCCATCGGCTCGGGCCAAGGCGTTCTCA
>JBEKIK010000536.1:0-4996 GCA_050011795.1 Thermoguttaceae bacterium
TCGACCTTCGGTTTGCAGTGGAAAGAATGCGGTGTTGCGTGGGGGCTCATAGTATGATTTCTTGAAGAAATCCGGCACCGCATCATCTCTCGGCTGTATCCTTGCTGGGTAAGGAGCACCAGGGCGGCACACAACCGAAAAAAGCGATGCGGTCCGATCGCTCGGCACATGTTTAGCGTGAACGATAATCATATCATTTTTGGACTTAGATTTCGCCGTTTGCAGAATCAGAGTAAGCAGTCCCTTGCTCTCCGATTCCCAATTGCGTCGAGCGTCATACAAAATATCCATCGGTGACTGAGTGTCACTCAACTCCAAACCGTTTGGCCAGAAATCAGTCATATATTATCTCCTTGCGCAATGTAAGCATTATCGGAAAGTGATCGGATGCGTTCCGCGAATCAGGGCGTCCATTTTTGTCCATTAATGAATGCAAGCCTGAAGTAGTGAGTATCTTTACGTCTGCAAGTAAGTCTACAATCGAGTGATTGAAAAGTACTTGATCAAGCATGCTCCATCCGTACGGACCTTGATTACTAGTATCGTAAACCGTTCCCGCAGGGCTTTCATGAATGTCACCGAATAAACTCCACATTGGATTGTAGTAGAACTCATAATCTTTGCCAAGATGACGACGCGTGCCGGATCGCACACAGGCCTTTGTCATCATGGCATTGAGTCCAGCCGCTAAGTTCATGCCCCGTTCATACGGGTTCATATTGAAGTCGCCAAGCAATATAAGCTTATTGTTCTTCTGTTGTTCTTTGACGAATTGTATTTCTCTTGCAAGTTCCTGGGCAAATGATTGGCGTGTTTCGGTGTCGTAGTTCCGCATGTCGACCCCGTGAACAAGCGCAAGCAAGGTGCGGTGAACGCCGATGTTGAGTTTTCGAACACTAATGCGGAAGCCAGAATGAACCTCAGACATGTCCAATGCTAAATTGCGGCAGAAGCAATGGAAACGCCCTTGTGACGACTCCGCCGCAAGGGGCGTGTAGAAATCGGACGAAACGCTCTTGCGAAGGGATCGTAGTGTTTCTTTGCAGGGGTTTGTGTTTTCATTGAGAACTATTACGTCTGCCAGCGTCGCCGTTGCCAGGGAGCAGACGATAGAGGTCAGGTCCCGGTTATTCACGTTCCAGAAAATTATGCGAGTGAACGCTGGTTCCTTCACAAGTATTCGTCTCGTACTGATGTCGAAGGAGCGGGCATAACGGGGAATTCCGGGGGATAATTCCGGGAAACAATACAATGGCCCTAAGATAAGCCCGAATCCCTTCAAATAGTGTCAAATCTCAAACACATTACTTAAACCTCCAATGCACGAATGCAGGCAGTGCTATCATCGATTCACATTGTTGACAATAAACGTTTTACGTCGATGCGTGTCGCAATTGTTTGTTGGCAGCAGATATTTTGCATGTTGGGTTTAAATTTTCACACTACCTCGCCAAAAATGCTTATCTTAGGGCCATTGGGGACACAATACTTAATTCGTGTACACGTACTTCTTTTCTAATTTCTGCCGTTCTGACAGATCGCTCGGGTGCCACTGCTGGCTTGTCCAGCAGTGTTATCCGGTGCGGGCTAACCGAGCTTGTCCAGTCATTTTATCCACAACAGGCACTGCTGGACAAGCCAGCAGTGGCATACGTCATTTTGTTAGAAGCTCTAATTCCCCACTGTTCTCAAATCTCTAGCTCCTAGCCCCTTCATCTTCAGGGTGGCCAATTCTTTCTCTTGAAATCCACTATCCAATTTGCTACGCTCTTCGCTTTGTGCCATTAGTGTTCTTTGAAAATCAAATAAATGAAAAAAACAAGGCAAAGCCTGTCCCTAAACGTGGAAAAAATTCGATTTGTTCCCCAACTCACTGGCGACCGCCGGGAAACTGTCGAACGATTCATCCTTGACAATCGGCCGCTATTTCACACCCTACAATGTCTTTTCCAAAAAAATTAAATCCTATTTAGGAACCCTCTTTACTTGATCCCCAGCAGTTCCACCTCGAAGATGAGGGTAGCGTTGGGTCCGATATCCGCGCCGGCGCCGTGCTCTTTATATGCGAGGTGAGAGGGTACGAACAACTGCCACTTGGAACCCACGGGCATGAGTTTCAATGCCTCCGTCCATCCCGAAATAACTCCAGCGACGGGAAATGTCGCTGGTTGCCCGCGGCGATATGAACTGTCGAACTCCGTTCCGTCGATCAGCGTGCCGCGATAGTGGCATTCCACCGTGTCGGCATCGGTGGGATTCTTGCCTTTGCCGGCTTTGAGGATTTTATACTGCAACCCGCTGGGCAGTGTCACCACGCCTTTCTTTTTCTTGTTCTCGGCCAGGAAAGCCTCGCCCGCTTTTTTGTTTTCCTCCGCGGCCGTCTGTTTGCCTTGGGACTGCTTATTCATCAGATCGTTTTGAAATGCGATCATAGTCGCGTGCATCTCGTCGTTGGTCATGAGAAGTTTTTTGCCCGAGAAGCCGTCCTTCAGGCCTCTAAAGAAGACGTCGAGATCGAGATCCATCCCCATCTTTGCCAAGCTCTTTGCCACATCAACGCCGACGCTGTAGCTCAACTTCTCCTTCTGTGTCTTTAGTGCCGTCACCGCCTCGTGAGCCCTGGTAGTTCTTTGGCGGTCACAGGCATTCAGCCTACCACGGCATGCAAGGCTGGCGATTTATTGACGGTAACCAATATCCGGCCGATGCGGGCATCGCCGAAAACAACAATGCCAACATGGCGATAATGCCGACCAACCATAGGCCGCGCCACTGGCACCAAAATGGAGTTTCTAAAAAAAGTCGTGCATGACACACCTTGCTCATTGTAATATTCATGGCAATTTTTTCTGGATTTAGCGATGATTTAATTATGAATGATTAAAGACTGCTTGCCACTCGAAATCAAAAGGACACCCGGAATGCGCATCACGACATCCGGCTTATTACGGGAAGATGAAAGAATGCACCCGGTGCGACTATGAAAGGAAACCGATTGGGTTTCTTAAACCAGATGCTTAAGCTGCCTCTTGTGTTGTACTTGAGAATTCGTAAACGAAGTTAGGCGTCGAAAGATCAATGGTAACTTCTCGCCGCGTTTGCTAGCGAGCGAAATATTACCAACGATATGGGTGAGTATAATCCTTTTCCATCAGATTACAGGCTTTTCACCCCGAAATGGCGTTTTTTCGTGAGTTTCTAGGGGAGTACATCGAATAACGGGGCGTTCGTATGTCCAACAATAAGCCTAATGTGCGAGACAGATATGGACTGAACTGAGAATAAAGGCGCGGTGCTGATGGCCTCGATCAGGGCCGCCATAGTGGGCAGCATCATCTTTATTAACCGGCTGGGAATGATGCTGCAGTGGTGGTGAAAACAGTTTTCCGCAATCAGTTTTCAGTTTATTTTTTAATCTTGTGTATAGACAAGCGGGCCGGTTCATGGTAAAATAGGCAACTACGACTAATAGAGTAAACAATTCACAGAATTCTGCCTAAAATTCATATTACACCGGTCAGTTCATTGCGAGGCAGCGTTAGTTACCATTTTTAAGGCCCAAACATCTTTCTTTTTGTATCGTACCGGGTGGGCTTTTCTAAAAGATATTTTTTGGAGAGATTGCATGTTAATTTTTTTCCTTAGGAGGACAACGATGAAACTGATGACTAGATTTACATTGTTTGTGCTACTTTTCACTTTAATAGCCGGTGCTCAACTTGTATTTACGGAACAGGCGTCTTCCGCTGCTTTCACGCCCGGCGACTTGGTGGTCTATCGCGTCGGCGACGGCACATTAGGATCTTCGGGCACTTCGATCGCTATATTTTTAGACGAATTCACGACAAGCGGCACTTTAGTGCAATCGATAGCGGTTCCCACGACCGGCGCTAACATGATGACCGCCAGTATGACGGCAAAATCGGAAGGGCTTATAACTCTTTCGGCCGACGGCAATTACTTGATGTTTACCGGATACAGTGCATCCACGGGAGTATCAGGTATCGCTAGCAGCGCTGCCTCGCAGTATCCTCGGGCAGTGGCCCGCATTGATGCTTCGGGCAATATCGCTACTCGGAGTCTTGGAACAACTACATTTAGTGGGAACAATATCCGTAGTTCTACAAGTTCCAATGGCTCGGACGTGTGGGTCTCTGGAGTAGCCGATAATAACAATCTCGGCGGAGTATTTTATTTGTCTTTTAGCGGAACTGGCGAAACGCAACTCGCAACAACTCCCAACGACTCGAGGCAAGTTGCAATTTATAATGGCCAACTTTACATATCGACCGACAAAAGCTCTTTCAAGGGCGTCGATACAGTTGGCATCGGGCTTCCAACAGCCAGCGGGCAGACTGTGACTCGCCTTGCAGGATTAACCAATACCATTGATCCCAGCGATTATGGTTTCTTCATGGCCGATTTGAATCCGAACGTGGCCGGATTGGATACTCTGTATATCGCCGATGATGATAGCGGAACTAACGGCGGTTTGAAGAAGTTTTCCTTTAATGGCACGACTTGGACCGCCAACGGAATCGCGGGATCGGCCACCGATTCTTATCGCGGTCTTACGGGTTCCGTCTCCGGCACTACCGTGACACTGTATGCCACGCGTAATGGCGGCACCGGCGTTTCAGGCGGAGGCGAATTAGTCTCGCTGGTCGATTCCAGCGGATATAACGGCACCTTATCCGGCACGCCCACTCTTTTACATTCCGCCGTTACAAACACCGCCTTCCGCGGCGTGGCTTTTGTCCCGGTGCCTGAGCCATCGACAATTATTGTGCTTATCACCGGTTTTTTCGCGGGTCTGGGTTACTTGCGGATGCGGCGGAAACACAATGGTTAGAAAAGACGTTTAGAAAGAAACATGCGTTTGGGCCATCTTTGAAGATGGCCCTTTTTTGTCGGGAAAACAAGTGATAGAATCAACTTGAAAATCTTTTAACGCGGAGGTAGTGTTTGTCAATATGCGCACATTTGATTTTAGGTA
>JBEKIK010000537.1:0-4511 GCA_050011795.1 Thermoguttaceae bacterium
GTTACTATAAATCGTTTTTTTGGCATGATGAACTTCCTTGTTCGAGATTCGTTTCTCTAATATAAGGAAGCATACCATCATGCTTACGTATCAACAATATTAGTTGTGGTCAGGTACTAGCAGTGATTTCGATCATTTACGGATTCACCTACGGACAGAAGCCAATCTTTTCTGGCATTGGCTTCGTGATTGCTGCAAATGCTATTGCTACCCTTAACTTCTATCTTTTTTTTATTCGTCCACGTTTGTTTTTCTTGACTCATAAATCGATGGACGGTTATCATTTCATATCGGGAGTACCAATCATTGGAACACTGTTTACGATTATAGGCTTATGTGTCGGGTTCGGAGCAATTGGAACTGCTATTATCGGGATTATTGCTATATTGCTCGACACCGGAGGCTCCCTCTACTTTCTTATTGCCATCTGGCATGATACTTCATTTTGGAATTCGTGAAAACACATTGGAAAATGCTTCATTTGGGAAATCTTACTTGACATTTACGTAATTTACGTATATTCTTACTATATATGCGTAAATCCAGTCCGATTGATGCCTTGATTTCCAAAACCACCCAAGGGTTGTTGGCAGCCACCGTTTTGCAACCACAACGCTGGTGGTATCTGAGCGATTTGGCGAATCACCTTGGCCGGCGACCATCAAGCCTGCAAGATCCGTTGATTGCTTTAGTGGCGGCGGGCATATTGCGCCGCCGGAAAGACGGCAACCGGGTATATTTCCAGGCCGATCCGGCTTGTCCATTTCTCGGCGAACTGCAAGGCATCATTGCCAAGACAGTGGGGCTCATCGATATATTGCGCGACGCCCTGCTGCCTCTTGGATCGCAGATTACCGTAGCTTTTGTTCATGGCTCGGTAGCAAAATCCCTGGAACGCGCCTCTAGCGATATTGATCTGATTGTGATAGGTTCTTTGGGTCTTTCTAAGCTCAGTCCTATCTTGGAGGCGGTCGAAGAGCGTTTAGGAAGACCGGTGAATGCCAGCATTTACTCCTCGCAAGAGTTTTCTAAGAAAATTGTGGCTAAAAACCATTTTCTTCATGATGTGCTTGAAAAGGAAAAACTTTTCGTAATAGGAAACACGGATGACCTGGCAAGAACTGCTCGATGCTAACCGCGTTGAAAAGCACACCACCACCAGACAAGAATTGGATGACCTGCGAAAAGCCATCAACCGCAATCTTCACGATGCGGATTTACCAGGACTGTCGGCAGACAACAAGTTCGGCCTGGCTTACGAAGCCGGACTGCTTTTAGCCAAAATGGCTGTTGCCTGTGCGGGATATCGCGTAAAAGGGCAGGGAGGCCATCAGACCACTTTTGCCTCGTTGAAATTGGCGATTGGATCGAAACTTGGATTGCTGAGAATCATGGCAAGTTTGCGAGCAAGAAAAAATAAGCCGCCTTGTGGATTGCATTAAATCTATGTCAATCCACTAAGCGGCTTATAGGTGTCTGCATCCTAATCACACTAGATCCGGCATCACTCTTTCGTTTTGATCTCGATCTTTTTCGCCGCGGCGGCGGGGGTCTTTTGCAGCTTTAGCGTCAATACGCCGTTGGCATACTGGGCGTCGACGTGCTCGGAATCGACTCCCTCGGGCAGCGGAATCACGCGGCGGAACGATCCGTATCGGGTTTCGTTGTGATAAAAGCCTTTATCCTTTTTCTCGGTCGACTCCTTTTTTTCGCCGCTTACGACCAGTTGATTGCCTGTTACCGTGACATCCAATTCCTTGGGATCGATGCCCGGTATTTCCGCACGAACTATTACTTCCTTGTCCGACTCGGCCACGTCAACGGCGGGCCACCATTTTTCTCCACCCATGAATGCCGGCCAATCGAGCATCCCAAACGGCTCGCGGACAAATGAATCGAACAGCCGATCCATCTCATTGCGCAACGTAGACAGCGGCGTGGATTCCGACGGTATGCCGCCGTGCAGTTTGTTTCTCCAAGGTATAAGACTCATGATATGTCCCTCCTTATCGGTTATCGGTTTTCAGTTATCGGTTTTCAGTTGGCACTCAGCTATCGGCATTCAGCAGACAACTCCGCTCCACAAGCCATGTCCGCTGTCCGCTTAATTATATCCTTAACTGCAAAGACCGTGCCGAAAATGCGATAGACCGACATTAGATGTTGTCAAATAAGAAGTTACGACCAAATAACGTTCCAGAATTTTGATCTTTTAGCCTGTCAGATTGGCAGGCGCTTAGAAATGTTTTTTTTAACAAGTCAAGCCGGATCACTTCGATCTTGTTTTGCTAATCTCTTTCACGTCAATAACTTAAAGTAATTTTCTCAATCCCCGGGGGTCCAGTTGTAGACTCGATGGCTGAAAGCTATATTAACGGTTTGGATTGCTTTAGGGCCTGGTAATTGGCTATTGTAATCAGAACTAGTAATAGGGGTTAAAAAAAGCGTAGACATGCCGGTTCTTGCTTTTGTACCCGATGTAGCCCCGGGTACGGGCGGACACTAACACTATCGCTGCATTCCCCTGCCTAGTCTACCATCACACATTAAAACTCACATGCGTTTTATGCTCATCGATCGGATCATCGAAATCGAGCCCGATCTAAGAATCACGGCAGTTAAAACCTTAACCATGGCGGAAGAGTATTTAGCCGACCACTTTCCTCACTTTCCCGTGATGCCCGGCGTACTGATGCTCGAGGCCATGACTCAAGCCGGCGCGTGGCTGGTTCGTTATAACGAGGATTTCAGCCACAGCATCGTGGTGCTGAAAGAGGCGGCCAACGTTAAATACGGCCAGTTCCTCGAACCGGGCCAAACGCTGCAGGTCACCGCCGAGATCCTTAAACCCGGCGAGACCGAAACAAAACTCAAGGCTTACGGCATGGTCGACGGCCGGATCATTGTCAGCGCCCGGATCACGCTTATGCAATATAATCTGGCCGAGACCCGCCCCTGGTGCGAGTGGAACGATCATAAAATTGTGCAAGATCTGCGGAACCAGTTTGCCTTATTGTATCAGCCGCGCGTGGAAGTTCCCGCGGTATCCACCATGTAAACAGGCGAACAGCATACAAATCATCGGTCATACTTTGCCTTGTCGCGGGTGACGCCGCCCGTAACAATGCACCAAATTTTCCCTTGGTTTTTAACGAAAATAGCCATACTTCGAGAATAGAACTGATGCGATTTGAAGGGAAAACAGCTTTGGTAACCGGCGGCAGCCGGGGTATTGGCCGTGCCTGTGTTGCTCGGCTGGCCGCGGAGGGCGCCAAGGTGGCTTTCGTCTATCAAAGCAATCAGCAAGCCGCCGAAAGCCTGGTCTGCGAACTTCAATCCTCGCCCGGCCGAGTGCATGCCTTGCAGGCCGACGTCCGCGACCTCGGCCGCGCACATCAAATTGTCGATCAGTTGATCGACCAGTGGCAGCGCATCGACGTCCTGATAAACTCGGCGGGGATCGTCCTCGACGGACTGCTGGGCGCGATGACCCAAGAACAGTGGCGCAATGTAATCGAAACCAACTTGGGCGGCACTTATAACTACTGTCATGCCGTAACGCAGCCCATGATGATCGAGCGCCGCGGCAGCATTGTAAACCTTTCCAGCACGGCCGCCGAATTCGCCTCCCGCGGGCAGGTAAATTATGCCGCCAGTAAAGGCGGCATCGACGGCCTGACGCGCGCCATGGCCAAGGAACTTGCCGCGCGGAATATCCGCGTCAACGCGGTCGCGCCGGGAATGATCGAAACCGACATGAGCCAAGTCGTGCGCGGCGTGGCAGGCGATCAGATTAAAAAATTCATCCCCCTTAAGCGCATCGGTAAAGCCGAAGAAATCGCCGCCGCAGTGGCTTTCCTGGCCAGCGATGAGGCCTCATACCTTACCGGACAAGTCATTCGCGTCGACGGTGGATTGAGCCTGGGAGGATATTAATTAACGCAGAATGCAGAATTCAGAATGCAGAATGCAGAATTCAGAACGCGGAATCCAGAACGAAGTGCGCGGAACTATGTGGGATGAATACTACAAAAGGCAATGGCAAAAGTGAACTTTTGCCGCATATAAACATAGGTAATCCAGTCCGAAGAGATAAAACAAAACGCTTGCACCGGGAAAAAGATTTCACAATGTAGCGGTTATATGATGTAATTGATTTTTTTACATAAGAATAGGGGAATTGCTGTTACTTTTCCAGCTTGAAAAGCGATGTAACATACAAGTTTGTTTAACGCAGGCATACCAATAATAAACTAAGTTCTGCGTTCCTCGTTCTGAGTTCTTACTTTAGTTTGGAGGTTGAGTGACATGCCGACAAAGGATGAAGTTTTCGATAAAATCCGCACTGCCCTGGTCGATGCCTTGGGCGTCGATGAGGAAGACGTTACCCCGGAAGCCACCTTGGTGGGCGATTTGGGAGCCGAGTCGATCGATTTTTTGGACATTGTCTTCCGCTTGGAAAAAGCCTTCGACATCAAGATCCCTCGCGGCGAGTTGTTTCCCGAAGATAT
>JBEKIK010000538.1:0-3214 GCA_050011795.1 Thermoguttaceae bacterium
CAAGGCGTGCCAAAGCGTAACCAGATCGAAACTGCCCGGCGGAAGAACCGGATGCGGCAGGGTGCCGGCAAAGGCGGGCAGTTTTAATTCTTCCCGCACGTATCGCACCACTTTCTCCGAGCAATCCAAGCCCACCGCCTGCCAACCGCGATTGTGCATGCGTTGCAAAAACAAGCCCGTGCCGCAGCCGAAATCGAGCAAACGGCACTGGCCCAGCGGATCGATCTCGCCGCGTTCCCAATTGGATTGCTTTTTAAAAATAATCCCCCGCCGTTTATTGCGAGTCCCCGGATTTTTCGGCAAGGCCCCCGCGGGTTGGTGCGGGGCATAGTCGTCGTAATAGAACCGCCCGATTTCGGACGCAACGGGCCGCGGATTGGTATAACACAAGTCACAATCCAGGCAGCGGACCACGCTAAAACAGGGACGCGGCAGCGGTGCTTCCCAATCCAAAGCCGCCACGACCAACGATCTGAGATTGCTTCCGCACAATGGGCAATCCGTGCTCTCCAATTCGATCCGCGAATTGTCATCCGCTCTTGCCGACCGACATAAACTTGGCCCCAGCCCGCGGCTAAACAAACGAGACATTCCTTCGTACTCCATCTAAGCCGCATCGGCCCTGTTCTCGTTGTCCGACTGATAATACCCCTCATCCTCATCCGCGTCATTTTCACTTTGTGATCGATCGTGATCCGACTGGGTCTCTTTCTTATCCGTGTTTTCCGAGGGATCGAAAAAGTCGGCGTCGAATACGCCCTGGGTTTTGGCCTTGGGTTTGACAATCCGAGTGGGTTTGAGTTTTGTCGCCGGTTTTTCGGGCGGCGGCCTGTGATCGGCCGGCTCGGGCGGCAATTCCGCTTCCTCGGCAAGAGCTTTAAGTTTGTGGGCGGTTTTCCCCCTGTTATTGGCGCGATTTCGAGGACGCTTCACTTCGCTCTCCGCTTTTTCCTCGACAACTTCAAAAGTAATCAGCGTGCGGTCGGACGCGGCCTCGCTCGGCATGTGTCCGACCGGCACGCCAAGCGACGCAAATATATTTGAAATATGCCGGTGACAAGTAAATACCAGAACTTGGCGCCCGGCGGCGGCAAAGTCGCGCAATACGGCGGCGGCCGCGGCCGCACGGTCTGCGTCGAAATTCACAAGCACGTCGTCCAGCACCAACGGCAATGCCGCACCGCGCTTGGCATAACTGGCGGCCAAGGCCATGCGCAGACTGAGAAATAACTGCTCGCGCGTGCCGCGGCTGAGATTCTCCACGGACAAGGACCGGCCTTCGGCGTCGTCCACGCGAAGCACATCCTCTCCCAGCGGCGTCCATACACGGCGGTACCGGCCTTGGGTCAAGCGATGAAGGTATGCAGATGCCTGCTGGAGCGTTTCGGGCTGGCGCCGGCTTTCGTAGGCCGAACGGATTTGATCTAAAATTTTCCACGCCGCCGCCAAAACCTGCCAGCGATCGATCGCCTGTTCCAGACGTTTTTCGATCATGGCCAATTCGAGTAGTTTGCCGGGCAATTGACGATCGGAGACCAGGTTCTGCATATTGGCGGTCAATTCCCCGCGTTTTTCCATGCACCGGCCGATTTGATCCTCCACGGCGGCGAGCCGCTCTTTGAGCGCCATGCTCCGGGCCTCGCATTCCCCGGCCGTTTCCTCCTCTATTTGCCGGCGAACGGACTCGTCGGAACACTGATTGCCGATCGCCGCGGCGATCTCCTCGTCGAGCGTGTTTCGCTCCTGGAGCAATGTTTGCGCGCGGGCGTGTTGCAAGGCTCGACGGCGGAATTCCGTTTCATCTTCGGCCCCGGCCTGGAAAAACAATTCGCGGCGCCGGTGTTTAAAAAGACTCACGGCCTCTTCGTGTTTAGCGCGACGGAGGCGCAAACGCCGAATCCACCGATGAATGGTTTCGCGTTTGTTTACGTCGGCTTTTTGCCGGTCCAACGCCGCGCCGAGTTGTTTTAGATGTTCCATCGCGTTCGTGCCGTCCAGGGCCGCTCCGGCCTCGGACGCCGTTTGCACGATCCGCGACGCGAGCGAATCCCACTGCCGGCGATGGCGCTGCGCCTCTTCGCGGCGCTCGCTCAATCGGCGCTGCGATTCGGCCATGTGCCGCCACTGCCCGAACAACTGCCGTGCCTGCCGGACGGAAAGTCCGCTTGGCAGTTCCAAAGCGGTTAACGCCTCGCGCCAACCGTGCCGGGCCGATTTGTACCCTTGTTTCGCCTGTGACAGGCGCGTGCCGGCCGCGATTGCCTGCTGCCGGGCTGAATTTCGCCGAGTTTCCAGGGGCACCAATTCCTCGAGCGCGGCCAAATCCTTTTCGGCCGCCTCCAATCGGCTGACCATCGGGCCGCCGCCGCGAGGAAGCTGGGCGTCCAACTGCTCCCGTTCGCTTTTCGCCTGTTGCTGCTGCGACTGAAGGATGACCAACTGTTTTTGACAGGAATCCAAGCGCGAGGCGCGCGATTTTTCCAATAGATATTTCCCTCCCACCGCCGCCCCGCCGCCGGCCAAACCCAAAACGGCCAAGGCCCAACCCATCGAGCCAGTGATCGAGGCGGGCATGAACAGGCCGGCCAGAATCAGCGCCATTCCCAAAATAAACGCCGCTCCCAATCCGGTCAAAACGCCGACGGGCAGGAGTTGATGCTCAACGAGCCAGCGGCTTTGTTCCTCGGCATCGCTCTGGTTCCGGGCGAGTTGATCGAGCCGCTGGTCGATTTGCACTCTCCGGCGATACTGCGCTGCCAGATTTCCGCAGCGATCCATTGCCTCGCCAAGATCATGCTCCCCACGGGCGCTGAGCGCGGCCTGGATTTGTTGGGTAAGCGATTCGGCCGTTTTGTCGGCATCGTCCAGTTCGCGTTTTATCTGCTTCAGTTCATCGCGGCAGCGCCGCAACGCCCCGGCCGGCGAGTGCAACGTCGCAAGCGATCGGCCGGAAAGGACCGGCAGCGTCTTGCTTGCCATATCCTCGTCCAAGCCCAGACGCTGCCACTGAGCGGTTAGTTCATTTTGCAAATCGGCGATTTCGGCATCCAATTCTCCGATCCGCGTTTTGAGCGAGGTAAGCCACGGTTCTTGCTCCAGCAAGGCTTCGATCCGCGCGGCTTGCGTGTGCAAGGATTCGTTGATTTTCAATCCCGAGGTTTCGGCCGCAAGTTCTTCCTGCCGTGTTTGCAACTGTTCGATCCGCTGTTGATGT
>JBEKIK010000539.1:0-3116 GCA_050011795.1 Thermoguttaceae bacterium
CCGGCCGGTAGGATGGAGAATTGACCGGGGCGCTAACGGGATCGTTGGTCATGGCCCGCGTGAGTTTCAGTGGGTAAACCTGGTTTGGAGGCCGAAATTCTACTGTGCGGCCTGGAAACCGTGCAATACGGCTTTGATTGTGCCGGCAATGCTAGCACGCGATTAAGACGAAAGAATGAAACCGCTTGCGATTTCGCGATAAGGACTTCAAAAAGTGGTCAGTAAACTGACCGCCCCCTTGTAAATACTGAATCCAAAATCCTGAACCCTGACCCCCGAATCCTGTCCCTTGACCTCAATCAAAGCGGATTTCGAGAATCTCGAACTTCAACAGGCCTTGGGGCACGGGAATTTCCACCCGATCGCCGATCTTTTTGCCCACTAAACCTTGCGCCAATGGACTGGTGATCAAGATTTTTCCCTGGTCGTAGTCTTCTTCGCCCGCCCCAACCAGGGTGAATTCCTCGGTATCGCCGAAGTTCAGGTCTTTCACGGTCACCTTGCAACCGAAAGCCACGGCATCGGTGGGGAATTGGGAAGGATCCACCAGCACCGCCCGAGAGAGCTTGTCCCGCAAGACATTGATGCGGGCTTCCATCAGCATCCGGCTCTCGTGGGCCCCGTGATATTCGGCGTTTTCGTTCAAGTCGCCTTCGGCCCGGGCATTGGCCAGGCGCTCCAGGATCTTGGGCAGTTCAACGGTATGAAGATGAGCGATCTCGGCCTTGAGCTTGTCGTAGCCGATGCGGGTCATTGGTACGCGTTCTTCAGACATATAAACAGGTGATTGGGGGTGGAATCAGACCTCTAGCCTCAAACCGTTAGCCTACATTCTACAGCCTATTTTGCGAAGGCATAGAACCACAAAAACTATGGAAAATAGTATGACACCGATGGGGGGAGCGCTTTATCGCGAGAGCTGCTCGGGCCGGAGCGCCGACATCGATCCCCTTACCGAAATCCAATCCCCGGATCGCCCAAATCCTCGGCCGTGGAACACAGCCTTATGATCCAATATATTGTAAAATAGGAAAGTAAGGGAATCTAACAATACTCCCCTCGCCGGGCACCGACCGAAGGTTGGTCGCGGGAGAGGGGTCGGGGGTGAGGGCGGCTGGGTATTGTTAGAGGTCCTAAATATGATGCCGGCGACAAAAGTCCATTATTAGATTTTGTGGGAAGTTTTGCATAGTAACAGACTTCAGGATGTTGATTGCGGTTGTAACGGCCGCATTTCGGTAATGTGCATCAACGACAGTATCGCCGCCTGGTCTGCAATCGGATCGGTTACGATTACACGACTCGGCATAAGAATCGCGAATTCCGGATGCTTGACAGTATGTCGTTCACCGCTGGACATAACAATCTCGAAGGGCTCGAACGGCCGACGGTTCAACATTTCCCGAATAGATTCCGCATTCATTTTATTCGCCTTTTACCAAGAATTTTTCATGTCTGACTCTAAAATAATTATACCACCGTTGATATTATTGATTATCAGCCGAAAATGCTGTCAGTCAAGTAAGTCGTGTGGGTGGGAGAAGTTAAGGACAAGAATGTGCAACGGGCCGCGAATTTCGCGGCCCGTTGGTTACAAGTCGTACTATTAAAAACTTCTTGTATGGAGGACTTTCTTATTTCCGACGTCTGAAAAATAGCAAGGACAAAACGCCCATGCCAAGCAGAATCAGCGTCGCAGGCTCGGGAACAACGGTCAATGTCAGTGCAGTACCGCTACTGATCCCTCCTGGGTTATTATTGACGTTTTGGTTGGTCCAAGTAGTGCCGTCCAGAGCGTAACTATCATAACCGGTCGAATTACTATTCCTAATGTAGGGGACGACTTGAATAGTGTCAACTCCACCAGCGGTAGCAGTAGTGGGAGTCCATGTAATCGTGCCTAGAAGGAAGCTATTTCCCGCAGGGGGAGTTAGCGTTGCGGCATAATAATAACCACCTGGAGTGTTCGTAGGAGGAGCTGCTCCACCCCATTCCCAATCGGCGTTACCATCATAATTTTGTTCAGTTCCTAAGCCTCCAAGAGCCGACCATGTCGCCCCAAGGGTGGGAGTACTCATGTTTCCCATCAACCCCGCTGTTCCTTCTACGCTGGTAAAACGCATATAAGCGTCAGTTAAACTACTAGTGGTAGCGCTTGCAAGTGTAACGCCATCGCTTTCATATATCTTGGCATAGACATCAAAAACAATTGCAGTTGACGATCCGACAGATAGGCTAATATTTGTGGAACTACCATAACCCTCTGCTTGTAGACTGAGGACAAGGTTAGCGGAAGCCATGGTTGCCATCAGACCGACAAGAACCAAAGAAAGAGCAAACGTTTTCATCATTCGAGATCTCCTTATAAAATCGGGTGAATCATAAGAGCAATATTTTAGTTAAACACGTTTTTTTGCGAAGACAGACAAAGCGGCCCCAAGAGCGGTCAACAACATGACAATCGTTGCCGGCTCTGGAGCCTCAGTAATATCACCAGAAGAATTTGTTATAACGGGATTTGTCGCACGGGATAAATAAAGCGGCATAAAACTAGCAAAATCGCCGTAGTCCACTTGACCGCTATAATCAAAGTCTCCGTCAGCCCAGGTCGCACCAGTCATCCTTGACAAATAATGCGGCATAAACACAGAAAAATCCCCGTAGTCCACTGTACCACTTAAATCCAGGTCGCCGAAATAAGTGTTCATCACCACCGCATCGGTAGCTAAGATATTACCACTTGGATATCGAGATGTTACGACAGGATTACCCATCATAAAATCATTGCCATTTGCGTTGTTGTATTGATCGCCGGTCAAAATTCCAATGGCGTATCTCGAGTTATTGGCATATCCCTCCGCACTCGTAATGCCACCTTGATCCCAAGAACTTCCATCGCAAGCATAAGAGACATAGTTATACACCGCGGAATAGAGGGTGCCGCCGCTAGCAGCGCAATGCACTATGCCGGCTTTTTCAAGTGTAAGATTATCACCGGCTCCGTAGTTAATGTTAAGCGTATTAACATCAACGTAATTATCCACAACAGAATTGACAGCCATTACATTCATAGCCGAAGCGACGAGAATAACTGCTGCAATTAAAACCACTCTTTT
>JBEKIK010000540.1:0-12734 GCA_050011795.1 Thermoguttaceae bacterium
CGATTTATGTCCGAAGTACCTGTAAACAAAGGTTTTTCGCGCGCTGCATTTGAAGTTTGACACCACCATTCCAAACTTTCTTTAAGGTAATAGGTTACGAATAATTTTCTCGTTAAGATATTTCAATGGAATAATTCGCGATTAGGCATCTTGTTGGAATCCTGCCTGGTTAGCAGTCTGATCTATTATCCGACAACCAAGTTTGATTAGTGTTTGGGGCAATAACCATTGCGCCGATTGAGGGGACGGCCAAAAAAGGAGGCTTGAACGAGCCGGAATAGCTGGTATAGTATACGTTAGTTCATATATTCAGAATGAACGCCATGACCCAAGTAATCCATGTAGATCGAAAATCGGCAGTGTTCACGCCTTCCAGCTTGGTCTGCCTGGTACATATACCGACGGTCAATCTGACGGCTGGCTGCGCCCACGAGTGCCGATATCTTACCGCGAGGCACGCGCATTGATCCGACGAGAGCGAGGCGAATTCTATGCAGACATGGACATGACTCGTCCAGCGAGGTTGATTGAGGAGAACAGACTTGACAGACTTCACCATCGCCTCTGGCGGTCGCCCTTCAAAAATGGTATGATCTTTCACCAGTTTTCTTTGTCTGATTATTTTAGTGCAATTAAGATTGTCATCGATGATGAAGTGTCTGGCATCGAAGGCATGATCCATGCGCCGATCCGACGCTTTGACGAAACTGCCCTAGTATTGCCGAGCGGTCGCTCCCTTATCGGTGAACTGATGAAGATGACAGACAAAATCCTTATCGAGGATTGTGACTTGACGTCAAGCCGTCTCAGAAGACACTTAGAGCTATTCGGACTGAAGGACTTATTTGTGATGGATTTGAACGAGCGGCGGGGAGGACGCGGGGCTTCGGTGACCGTAATTGGCAAACATCTATCACTTAACAGGTTTATATCTACTGCAAGTGCGGTCACAAGCGGAATTGTAGCAGAGCAGCGGATATGATGTCAGGAAAGGAGTGTGCTTGTGGGGCATGACGTGGATAAGGGCCTATCGCTTGCACAGCGGGTTCACCCGAAATACAAACCTATTTTCGATAAGCTCAGCGAGTGTGAACGAGCGGCCGTGGCGCTCTATTTCCTGCCGCATACTTCGGAAAAGGAAGTACTGGAAGTCACCCGCCCTCGCGTTATCAAGTGGTATTGTCCTTTTGCCGATCAGCGGGACTTCCCGTCAGGGCATCGCTACTCAATAAATGTGTATACGGGCTGCGAGCATGAGTGCCAATACTGCTACGCCACTGGTTACAGCGCGGCCCAGCCCAACTGCAAGAATCGTTTTCGCCACGATCTGTGCAAGGATTTGGAGGCGCTGGATGCTTACAACGTCCCGCCCGCGCCTGTGCATCTATCGAACAGCACCGATCCGCTTCAGCCCTTGGAGCAAGAGCATCGTCACACGCTGTTTGTGCTGGAAAAGCTGGCCGAACACCGAAATCGCTTTACAACTGTCACGCTGTTGACAAAGAACCCGGCCTTGCTGATGGATGATAGGTATGTTCAGATTCTGCATCGGCTGAACGAATTCTCGACAGATCACCCACGGCGTTCTTTGTTTAACGAAAATAAATACCCGCCCTTGCGGTTGGAATGTTCGTTGGCGTTCTACAATGACGAGCATCGGCGATTGTTCGATCCGGCTGCTCCGAGCATTGAGAGTCGTATGAAAGCGCTGCGATTGCTGGGGAAAGAAGGCATCCCGGTCTTTTTACGAATCGATCCCTTATTCCCGCGTGATCCATTGGGTGGCGGCAAGACGATGGCGGATTTCGATCTACCTGATGTTCAGTCGATAATCGACTTGGAAGGTTTGCTCAAATTCAGCCGAGAACTGTCTTCAAGGCACATCATCTATTCCGTGGCCAAGATCACGCGACGCAAGCAAGGCGATCTGCCGCCTGTTATGGAGCGGATGAAGCGAGTATACCAGCACCTTTCGATGGAGAAACCGCTCGTTTTTCATGGTGGTTCCTGGCGGCTGCCCGAGAGCGTTGCCACGGAACTCGTACTCAGACCGTTCTTGAACTTATGCAGCCGACATTCGATTCCCGCCAAAGCCTGCAAAACAAATCTTATTACGACACCGTAGCCCCATCTTGTGGTGCGCCGCGCGTCCGACTACACTGAGGAAAGTGAAAATTACGTTAATTTGGTAAGTTCAGCACTCACCCGAAGTCAAATGAATACGCCAGCAGATCACGAACTTACGGAATGGTTGATGTCAGCCGACGCAAAGTCTTTCGCCGAGCGCATCGAACGGCTACAGTTTGTTCGTAAGCAATACAATCACGAATACGGCATCCTGTTCCCAGGCGGTCCAGTTCCGGCTCGTGCATTTGAGGAAATGCAGTTCTCGTACGTTAATGGTGCGTATCTATCATGTGTTCTAACAGCTCAGGTTGTACTCGAACATGTAATGGTGGGAATGCTGGATTGGATTGATCGCGACGACTTGGACGGTTTTGGATTCCTTCAACTCTGCCAAGCCGCCCTGTCGGAGAACCTGATAACCCAGCAGGAATTTGACCAATTCAATTCCCTTCGGAGGCTTCGCAATCCCTATACACATAGCTCACCTTTCATGGGGCGTTCATGTATAATTAGGCGCACCGTCGAGAGCGGTAATCCGCCTGAAGAGTTGTTTAAAGCTGACGCGCAGGTTGCATTGAGGGCGGTAATTAGCCTGTTTTCCCATCCACCATTTGCACTTGATTAGTAAAACATGCGGCAATTAACAAAATTACTCAATTTGATCCTTGGCTTTTCACACAACCCCAAAGCCCATTGGTTGGCACAAGCAGGTTGATAGCCTGATTTGCCGGTCTTGCGGCTCTCGTATGCTAAAGGGGACAGTCCCATTTTCGTCGACCACGGCTTCGCCGCGGTGCCCGCGAAAATTGGGACAGTCCCCCGCATAGACATCCTCGCGTCCGCGGAAGAGCGAATGAAAAAGAGCAATTTTGGCCTCAGGCGAGGAACGATTATGGACAAGAGCGTCTTTTTGGTCCATGGGGGTCACCTGCCGAGATACTACAACTCTCTCTAATCGAGCCGTGCTTGTAGCATAGCAGAATCCACCCCCGTGTCAATCATTGGATATGGTATCTGGAATTCGCCGCTTTGCAATGTCGTCACGGATCGTTTGAAGAGGTAATGATTGAAAGTCAAGGCCGATAGACATCTCCACGATGTTTGATCCGTATCACGAATACCACGAGAGTCTCTCGGCGGACTTGGTAGATGACACGGTAATCGCCAACTCGAATACGTCGAAGGTTGTCTAGGGCTTCAAGTTTAACCGATCCGCGCGGAAACGGATCCTTAGCAAGTGCATCGATCTTTTGCGATATCCGCGTCTGCAGCGAATGTGGCAGCCGCAGCATGTCCCGCACCGCGGAGGGCTTTAATTCGATAGTATACAAGTTGCCCTCACAGCCCAAGGTCCGCTTTTACTTTTTCCCAAGAGACGGAACCGGGCTCTTTGAGGGCCTTCTTGGCGTCTTCGATGTCCATCCGATCTTCGAGCGCTTCGAGAAATTCGAGATCGTCGAGGGACACCAGTGCGGCGAATTTTTTGCCGCCGCGAGTAACCACAACCCGCTTCCCCTTGCGGGCAATTTTGCTAAGCATGTCCGAAAGATGAGCGCGAACTTCGCTCGCGGTGACGGTTGTCATAAAAATACCTTTTCCAGAGATAAAGAATGGTGCATTGCATACCTAATGTAATTATCAGTTATAAAACGTCGTTGGTCAAGAGAAGAGAAACAATCCCGACCTTCCATCGCTTCACTCGTTTCGCGGTATTAAGGTCGTTTCCCCAAGTGTATTTCTTGCATTAGCGTGAAACATGGTCATGACACATTCCCACTGCCGGCCAGCATGAGGCGGGCGAGGGTTTGGGCGAGAATATCCAATGTGCGACGGTCGGGCAACATAATGCTCAACCGCTGCTTGCCGGATGGATCTTCTTCCACGCACTGCGACAGGCGGTCGCGGACCTGGGCCACGAGCGGCTCGGCTGGCGATTGGGCTTGATCTTGCGAGACCAACTCGCCGAGGAAATTGAACACGGCGCCCAGCATTTCGCCGCCCGCGGCGGCCACGCGATCTCGGTGTTGGGAGAATTGATCGATTTCAGCGGCGGTTTCTTCCTGTTTCGTGACATCCAGCGGCGCCTCGGGCTTGGCCCCAAGCAACACTTCCAATCGACGGCGCAATTCCTCCACGCCGCTTTTGAAGTCCACCTGTTTTACGTTGGAGTCGGGATCCAGGGCCGCCAGGGCAAGATCGTGCTTGGCTGAAAGCGTGCCCAGCAGGCTCTCTTCGATGGTTTCCTCAGTGATCAGCACATATACTTGCACGGGCTGTTGTTGGCCCATGCGGTGTGCCCGGGCGACGCGCTGTTCGAGCACGGCCGGATTCCAAGGTAGGTCAACGTTGATCACTGTGTTTGCCGCTTGAAGATTCAAACCGGTCGAGCCGGCATTTGTAGTTACGAACAAACGACATTGCGGATCGTCGCAAAAACGGTTGACTAGTTGCTGCCGTTTTTTCTGCGGGACCGAGCCATCCAGACGCACATAATCCAATTTGCGGCGCGCGAGCATCGGCTCGATCAGGTCGAGCATGGTGGTCCATTCGGAGAAGAGCAATGCCTTGCGGTCTTGCTCGGCGAACAATCCATCGAACATTTCTCCCATGTATTCCAGCTTGCTCGAATAGCCGGGCTTTTTCTTGTCCACTAAGTACGTGCCGTTGGCCGACATCCGGCACATGAGCAAGGCTTTTTGCAGGCGCAGCAGATCCATTTCGGAGATGTACGACTTGCGGGCGATCATCGATACGGTGCGCATGTGGGCATCGTGCAGCTCACTCTGCTCGGCAGTGGGCGGAATGCGCACGATCTCCGTGGTCCGGGGCGGAAGCTGCTGAAGCACCGACTCGCGCGTGCGGCGGCGGAGGATTGGCCGCAGGTTATCGCGCAACTTGTCCAGATTCTTGTAGCCCAGCACCTTGCCGTTCTCGTCGACCACGCGGTGGCGATGGAAAAAGCGAAAGGCCGGAGGCAGGCGGCGGTCGTCGACAAATTGGACCACGGAATATAATTCATCCAGCCTGTTCTCCAAGGGCGTGCCGCTTAAGACTAGCGCGAATGGTGATCGAAGCCCCTTAATGACCCGAGCCGTCTTTGACTCCCAATTCTTGATCCGCTGTCCTTCATCCAGGATAATTAAGTCCCAGTGGACTCGTTCGATCGCCAGAATGTCGCGTAATACCTGCTCGTAATTGCAAACCGTGAAAAAAGAATCGTTGTCATATTGCAGGGCGCGCTCGGCGTTGCTGCCGGTGACAAGCTGCACGCTGCGGTCTGAGAAACGATGAATCTCGTTGCGCCACTGTGATTTCACTGAGGCAGGGCAGACTACCAGTACTCGGCCGATGCCGGCTTCGCGGGCGAGGATCTCGGCCGTGCCCACGCCCTGGATCGTTTTGCCCAAGCCCATGTCGTCGGCCAGGATCGCGCGACCGACGCCGGCGGCGAAGGCAATGCCTTCAAGCTGATAGGGAAGCAATTCGACCTTCAGTAATTGCTTGCGAAGCGGATGCCCAACGGTATCCTTTTGAATCTCAGCCATGCGCTCGGACATGTGCTGTTCGAAAAGCCGATGCTGGATCAACTCTTCGGCATCGGGGTACACAGTGACGCTGTGTCCGAGGCGTTCCAGGCGCGCTATGCAATCGACTAGCCGTCGCACGTCGTCAATCGATCCGTCATTCAGAGAGCCGACCGATTTGACCAGTTCTGGAACCGGCGGATCTGGCAGTTGCAGATGGAGCGTGAGCTCCTCGCCGTAAAGCACATGGACGAACGCCTCGCGGTTACGATAGGGCCTTCGCCGCGTCTGCGCCGGAAAACGCCGCCGCACTCGATGCAGCACATGAAGAATGTGCTTGCATGTGCCCAGGGTGTTGGTGCGAAAATCTGGACAAGAGCAGTACGATTGCCCTCGCTCCTCGCCTCGCAGCGCCACACGATAGGTCTTGCCGGAAAGCGCGCTTGTGATCGTATAATCAGCCCAGGGCCTGTTTGGGTCGGCCGAGTGTAAGCGGAACTTCTCGGTTCGCGCGCGATCTTGGCGGTCGCGTAGAGCCTGCTCGATCAATTCATGCTCGCTTAAAGTTTCAAAAGGCCGGCGCTGGTCGGGCTCGGCGGCCAGTCCGAGGGCCGTTTTCTCTTCCAGAATCAAGGAAATCGCCGCGCCGATGTGCTCACACATTGTCTGGCACGCGGAGCAGTTTAGTTTCAGCCGGTTTTTTGCGGCCGCCATGGTAGTGATGGTTACTATGGAGTCTTTTCCCCTAACTCCTGCCCCGCGCAACCTGAGCCTGAAGAGGTCGCCGCGGAGATAAACGTCTCGGTCGATGTCAATGTTATCGAAAGCCGCTCCTTGGCGGATCAACTGTGGTCCGTTGGGGCCCAGAAGTTTGCAAGCCCGGATATAAGTAAGATGGGAAAGACGATCTTTGAGAGTAAGTCTTTTACTCTTTTTGGTCTTGGGATGTGGTTTGGTCTTCATGACAGAATTCTCCTGTCCATCCATGTTCGGGGTGCCAGCAAGGAAACATTTTAGCACAAGGGCGACTATCTGCAAATTTCATTACAGCCATTCAGGCAAGCATATGCGCATGTATGAATCCCAACATAACATCGATTCATGCAATATCCAGACCGATGGGGTGAATCACCCAATTGCACCCGGTAATTGAACTTAAACAATGACCAGCGATGACTAGGTTAAGAACGGGCGTCACTGACACCCGTTTAAGGCTATAGAGGGGGCTTTTCGGGGCTTTACGGAAGATGCAGAATTTTTACCGAAGCCTTTGAAATATAAGAATTTGCTGCGTTTTCCCGAGGAAATTGCATCTTTCTCATTTTGCCTATTTTACCCTTTCGAGTCAGGCTGCTACCCATTCGCGTACTCTCCGGGGGACGTCGTAATGTGTCCTATAGATCATATTCTAGCAGGAACTTATAAGTTGCAAAGTCGTACGCGAAGGTTCTTTAAAAAAGTGCTTCCACGGCGGCCGGATAGCCGTCTTGTTTGAGCCGGAACGGCCTGCTATAGTATACGACAGTTCACATGATGGCAAGATTGTGCGATGCTCCGACAAGACGGGAACAGCCTTATGTTCGTGGTCGATGGGCTATCTGAACATTATCATCCCCGGCCGGCATCGCTGTTTCAGCCTTCCAGGATCGTACTGGCGAAGGGGAGCAATTACACGGAGGCTCGACGGCGATTGGCTGAGAGGATTTGTGCGGCCTACCCGGAGGCGATAGTTGTCGAGGCTTTTAGCACCCCGCATAATCGAGTTGATCTCGGCGAAACCGATCCGTTGCGGTTGCATGAGCGCGGCAAGAAAACGCTCGTACTGAGCGAGCACCTTAGCGCGGTGCGTTTTAGCGACGAGGGGGACAACGCCTGCCCGAATTACTGGCATTTCTCGCCCTACGGATTCTGCCCCTATGGTTGTCGCTACTGCTATTTGGCCGGCACGAGCGGAGTCTGGTTTTCGCCGACTGTGAAGATATTCCTCAACCTCGAGGAAATCCTTGCGCAAGTGGATCGAACTGCGAACCAACTCGCAAGGCCGAAGGCCTTCTATTTGGGAAAACTCCAAGATGGATTAGCTTTAGATCCGTTGAGCGGATACGCGCGGACGATGATTCCGTTTTTTGCCCGGCATCCTTATGCACACATGGTTATCCTAACAAAAAGTGCCGATATCGATAACCTGTTGAACCTCGATCATGCTGGGCGAACTATTCTTTCATGGACAGTCAACGCCCCTGAAATAGTGCGAGATTTTGAACGGAATTCGCCCGATGTAATGGATCGGATCGAGGCTATGCGGCGTTGTGCACAGATAGGCTATCCGGTGCGGGCAGTGGTCATGCCGATCATCCCGATTGCCGATTGGCAGGAAGTCTACGGTCGTTTCATGGCGTCCCTGATTGCATCCGTCCCATTGTCACGGATTACGCTCGGTTCCATCTGTTCCTACCCCCAAGCCCAGCATCTGATGGAACTCAAATTAGGCAAAAAGAATGTGATATCATCACAGTTTGATCGTGGACCAAACAAGTTAGAGGATGGGCGACTTCGCTTCAGTCGTTCCACCCGCACTGAGGTTTATCGATGCTTGATCGAGTGTATTCGGCGGATCAGACCCGACCTGGAGATCGGCTTGTGCTTGGAAGACGAAGAAATGTTTGCGTCGCTCGGCTTGCAAAAGAGCATAGGACGATGTAACTGTATGCTTTGAAGATCAGCGGGATTTAACAGCCGCTTGAAAAGAAATGCGCAAATCTGTAGAATAATCATAATCAATACTGGGCGACCGGATATTCCAAGAAGCCAGGAGAACACACATGGCTTACTTCCTTGATCTGTTTTCGCCAGAAACATACCAGGCATTCAAGCGATCACACCAGAATATTTCCGGCTTTCGTTACCGCCATCGTTTCGCCGCGGAACGCATCAAGCCTGGTGACAAACTCGTTTGTTACATGACGAAGCTTTCACGATGGTTTGGTATTTTAGAGATTGTGGAAGGACCATTCCAAGATAACACACCGATCTTCTATTCAGAAGATGATCCATTTGTTGTCCGATTCAAAGTCAGACCGATTGTTTGGCTTGAACCTGAGAAGGCTGTTCCGATACACGATCCGGAAGTCTGGCAAACCCTATCTTTCACAAAAGACTATGATCGACAGTCTCCGACATGGACCGGGAAAATACGCACCAGTCTCGTCTCTATTCCGGAGCCTGACGGTCTGTTCATCGAAAAGCTGATGTTGGCTCAGGCGAAGAGCGACAAAGCCTTTCCACTCGAAGACAACGAACTTAAGGCGTTTGAAACCCATACGGTTCGACGTACAGATAAGTCGGTTGCTGTAACAGTGCCGACAGCAACCATAGAACCCATGTCGCCGGAGAGGCCGGAAGTCGAATCCGAAGTTCGTGAATCTATAAAGGTTCAAGCCTTGCTCGCCGAGATTGGGAGCCAAATGGGTTTGAAGATATGGATACCTAAAGCGGACCGTGGTGGCGTACTTGGAGAATGGAAAGATGCCGATGCTTCGCTGCTTGATCGCCTTCCCTTGAACTATGACGATGCCACTCTGAAAACAATCGAACAAATCGACGTTCTATGGCTGCGTGGTCGATCGATCATTCGTGCCTTTGAGGTTGAACACACAACCTCGATATACTCTGGTTTGTTGAGAATGGCTGATCTGCTCGCACTTCAGCCCAATATGGATATCCGATTGCATATCGTTGCACCAATTACAAAACGCGACAAGGTCTTTCAGGAGATACGAAGGCCGGTGTTTTCATTGCTTGAGCGCGGCCCATTGTCCGAGCTTTGCACCTACCTGAGTTACGATGCGCTGCGCGAGTTGGCAGATGAAAAGCATCTCTCCCATCTTTCGGATACGGTGCTAGATGAATATGCAGAGGAAGCTGATTGACATTTCTGTCATTGCGGCAGCAGGACGTCGGCGAGCATGAATTTGCGGAGGGATTTTACCACGCGGCTGAATTCGGCCAGCTCGATGGGCTTGTTTAGATAGCTTTCCACGCGAAGATTTTCGCTTTGCAGAATTTTCAGGTGCGTCAATGAGGCAGTGAGCACGACGACGGGGATGCGCTCGAGTTTTTCGTTGGCCCTGACCTTCATCAAGACTTCGCGCCCGTCGATTTTGGGCAATTGCAGATCCAGCAAAATCAGGTCAGGGCGCGGGGCGCGGCGAAACTTGCCGTGTTGGAAAAGGAAATCGAGGGCCTCTTCGCCGTCGCAGACCAGGCTGATCCGGCAGGGCACCTCTCCGGAGTGCAAGGCCTCGATCGTCAAGCCGGCGTCCTCGAGGTCGTCTTCCACCATGAGAATTTCCATTGGCCGGCCGACCGTTCCGCGCGACATAAGAAAACTCCTGGGAGTGGATTATAGGCTTTAGGCTGTAGGCTTTAGACCGGAGGTAAAATGACGAATGCTGAATGATAAATGCTGAATTTCAACGCGGATAGTGAACAGTGGAAAGTGAACTTAAGTGCAAAAGCGGATTGTAGCATATAAAAAACGGTAAACTCACAACCGACAATCAACTAACATAAACCATCTATCAAATCCACGCCTTACACATTCATCCCTCCCGCCTCCAGCCTAAAGCCTATATCTAGTTTAATTCATCCGGCGGTTAGTTTGTAGCCCTATTTTGCCCGGCCGTAAAATTGGTCGGCCGGATATTTTTGTTCGTTTTTAGCCATTTTATGCCGCACGGCGGCGGATAGATCGAGGTTCAACTCATTGGCCATGGCCAGCACGTAGCAAAAGACGTCGGCCAGTTCATCGGTCACCAGCGCCATTTGCTCAGGTTGCTCGATCACGCGTGTGGACTGGTCGGTCGATATCCATTGAAAATGCTCCATGAGTTCGGCCGTTTCGATGGCCAAGGACATCGCCAAATTCTTGGGCGAATGAAATTGATGCCAATCTCGGCGGTCGACGAAATCGTTTACCAAGCGGCGGAGTTCCGCGACGGTGGTGTGATTGTCGGACATTGTAAGGAACAGGGATTAGAGATTAGGGATTAGAGATTAGAAATAAGTGGGCGGCGGTCAGTAAACGGTGGTCAGCGCGAAACCGCAAGCGGTTTTTTGAGAGTTTTCAGTTTTATCCTCCAGCCTAAAGCCTCCAGTCTCTGGCCTTTTTTCATTCTTCATTGAAATCCCGGCAACATTAGTTGTTGGGGCGGGTGGAGGCGTTGTTGGTATCGGCGCTGATATCCTTCGGCCAAATGGACCAAAACTTCGAGCACGAGCAAATCAGCCCGAGTCATGACGTGGCGGGTGCTGCGTGCGCCCAGGCCGTGGAGCAGTTCCTCCAATACTTTGAGATGTAGGAGCATGGTTTGTCGGGCGGATAGGCCCGCGTTGACTAGGAGTTCGGCCAGGTGTTTTAACTCGTCGCCCAGGTTGCCCGAGCCCATGATTATGTATGTCCGCAATAATTCCCGGCAGTAGGCGTAGAGTTCGTCGGGCAGGACCGGCTCGGGGTCGGTTTCGAGTTGCCCGGAGCGCAGGGCCTTTAGATCGCCGATTAGGGCCCGTTGCTCTTTGAGCAGTCGGTCGGCCTCGTCGTGTTCGCGTTGGAGGCGGGACTGTTCGGCCAGCTTGAGGCGATGATTTTCGCGCAAAAGTTGATGGCGTTGGATCGCCCGGGCGATGAGCCAGATCAAATTTCGCGTGGTGGCGGTGTGAACACAAAGGTAGGCGTCGGCCCCGACTTCGTGGCACAGGGCGGCCATTTCCTGTTCGCTCTGTGAGCCCAAGACCAGGATCGGCTCCTCGGCCCCGCCTGCCCGATAGCCCTCGATCAGGTCCAGGGCGTCGAGTTCTCCGGGCAGATGGCTGACCAGGACGGCATCGAAGACTTCGTCTCGCAGTCGGGTCAGTCCGGCGGCCGTGCCCAAGGCATGTTCCAGTTCGACGTGGACGGTGCTGTCGGCCGATAGGGCCTCGATCAGCCAAACGCCCGTCTGCTGCCGGGTGGTGATGCACAATACCCTCATTCGTGGGGGTAATTGACGCCAATAATGGGCCGCCGATCCGAGTTCGGACTTGCGCTGTTTGAGTGTGGCGACCATGACATCATCCCCAGCGGAATATCTTGGGAGACTATTTGCGGGGCGATACTTTAGCGATCAACGGACCGCGGGTCAATGTCGGATGAAATAGGGGGTAGGTAGTTAAAATTGCGAATTGGAAACGAACAGGCGATACAGACTTTTTGGGGAGTTGTAAAAGGGGGCCCGTATGTCGTAGTTTCTCGATTGATACGTTATAATCATTTCATGCAACACGATAGGACAAAACAGAAATTTGTACCGCTCCCCGACCAACCGACCATGCTACGCATGGTGCCCGTCGGTGCCCGATCGCGGCTAAACAGAATGAAAACCGTCGGTAAAACCGGCATTTGAATTTCCGGACATTCTCAATTAATATATTGGACAAAGTTTCCCATTTTTTTTCAACTAGACACCCATTTATTCGAGTACTGCCATGAAAACGAGCAAGATTACTTACATGTCTTTTGTGTTGTGCGCCGTGTTCAGCCTGTCGGCCTTTGTGGCATCGGCCCAGGAAACGGCCACAGGCGCGGAAAAGCCGTCGGCCACGATAACGCTCCACGCCGATCAGCCCGGGGCGGTGGTCAATCGCAACATTTACGGGCATTTTTCCGAGCATTTGGGCCGGTGCATTTACGAGGGCATTTGGGTGGGCGAGGATTCGCCGATCCCCAACACCCGCGGCATCCGCAACGACGTCGTGACTGCGCTTAAGGCGCTTAACATTCCGGTGCTGCGCTGGCCGGGCGGGTGTTTCGCCGACGAATATCATTGGAAGGATGGCATCGGCCCGCGGGAGAAGCGCCCGAAGATCATCAATACCCACTGGGGCCAGGTGGTGGAGAACAATCACTTCGGCACGAACGAGTTCATGGATTTTTGCGAGCAGATCGGGGCCGAGCCTTACGTTTGCGGCAACGTGGGCTCGGGCAGCGTCGAGGAAATGATGCAGTGGGTGGAATATATGACCTCGGACGCCGATTCGCCGTTGGCC
>JBEKIK010000541.1:0-7263 GCA_050011795.1 Thermoguttaceae bacterium
CGGCAGGGCGGGCACGCGGATTCTCAAGATAATAAACCATCGCAGGGTGCGTAGTAAATAAAAGCATCCGAGGAGCGACACCGACGCCGCCAGAGTCGGCCAGGAGGCCGCTCCCAGGCTCGCCGCCAACTCACGCGGATTTTCTTTCCTGAGAATGAAGATCACCGCGGCGATTCCCAGCATCAGCAAGCCGAGGTAGCGAAACCACGTTCGACGCGAGTTCCCGTTCATGCGCAAGGCTCCTTGTCTGAAACCAGATCTTGAAAAGCGCCAGGAAATGGCGGCAAAAGATACCCGGCATCTTGCGGAACTTGTAAACTTGAGTCGTGCCGCCCGATCGCAAGCGATGATTGACCGGCAGTTCGTCGATGGAGAAGCCGTGACGATGAAGACGAGCGACAAACTCCCACCAAAATCCTTGTTGCATCGCACCAACTTCCCCGACCAACATGGAAATCACTTCCTTGCGCGCGAGAACGTATGAGCAGCTTGGATCGTGCACCGGAACCCGATAAAGAAGTTGATAAAATATATGGAATGTGCGTGAAAGGACTCGCCGCAAAAGCGTATCGGCACGATGAATCCGCCATCCGATCACCGCGTCCGAATCGCTCCGCCGCTCCCAGAACCCCCAGAAGTCCTTGGGATCGCATTGACCGTCGGAATCAAGGCACAAAAGATATGGAGCCTCTTGGGCTTGCATGCCGTCGCGCACGGCCCGAGAGTAGCCTTTTCGGGCATCGCTGAGAATCAGTTTCATAGGGATCTCGGCACTGAGACGAGTGAGAACTTCCTTCGTGGCGTCTTTGCTGCCGTCTTCACAGATGATGAATCGCATCCGCACCTTGCGAGATAGTTCGGCAAAGATCTCGCGAATTGTTTTCTCGATTGTTTCCGCCTCATTGTGAACGGGTAACAATACCTCAAGGTCGATTGTTTGTTGTTGGTTCATCATCCAAGTCCTTATAATCGCGTGTTATCTTGCACCGTAAGAAGTGCGTTCGCTAAAGACACATGAAAATACCGCCCCATAATCAAGAATAAGATATCAAGAGAGACGCAAATCATATCCAAAGACGGTTCCAGCACCAGATCATTTTTTTGTGAATCCAGCGTTCAAGTGGCCGCCTTTTTACGGATGTACTGTTTCAGCAACGAATGGGAATCGAAGTGAAAGACCGGTAGAAACGAGTAAATTTCCGTAACTTCCTTCCTGTTTATCAGTTAAGTGCCCCCGATAGCAGTTCTAGCACGGCATGTATGCGAAAGCATAATCCACGAGGCCGGTTTTTTTGCCGGTGTTTTGGACGGTTGACTTTACATCGTTTTGAGGGTATAAATGGGGGATTGGGCGTCGGAATATCGTTTGCCGCTTTCATAAAACCAACATCTTTTACAACGAGAAGAACCATAAACCGATTCCGCCAATCTATCACTTGCTCTTTATCGGAAAAAATGCGTCCGTGTCTCAAAATCGCGACGTCAATATTCATATTATTGTTTGTTGCAATCTCCGCTAAAGCGGACGACGCCAAGCTTACGATGCTTATCGGCCCGGACGTCGAGCCGATGCAGACCGGCAAGTTCGAGCCCACCTGGGAGTCGTTAAGCCAATATCAGACGCCCGAGTGGTTTCGCGACGCCAAGTTCGGCATCTGGGCGCACTGGGGGGCGCAGTGCGAGCCGGAACAGGGCGATTGGTACGCCAGAAACATGTATTTCGAGAACGAGCGGCAAGGCAAATACCACCGCGAACACTATGGGCATCCGTCGAAGTTCGGCTTTAAGGACGTGATTAACCAATGGAAGGCCGAAAATTGGGATCCGGAAAAACTGATGGCCCTTTACAAACGGGCCGGGGCGCAATACTTCGTGGCACTGGCCAATCATCACGACAACTTCGACAACTTCGACAGTAAATATCAGCAGTGGAACTCGGTCAATATCGGCCCCAAGAAGGACCTTATCGGCGGCTGGGCCAAGGCCGCCCGGGCCAACGGCCTGCGCTTCGGCGTCAGTCTGCACGCATCCCATGCCTGGACCTGGTATGAAATCGCACAGTTAGCCGACACAAAAGGCCCCTTGGCCGGCGTGCCTTACGACGGCAAACTCACCAAGGCCGACGGCAATGGCCAATGGTGGGAAGGTTTTGATCCCCAAAATTTATATGCACAAAATCACACGCCCAGCAAGAATGCCGACAAGGTCGGTGGTATGCACGGACTCTGGGGCTGGGATGCAAGCAAAGGGTGCAGCATTCCCGATAAAGCCTATTGCGAGAAGTTCTATAACCGCACGGTTGACCTGATAAACAAGTATCAGCCCGACCTGATCTACTTTGACGACACGGCCCTGCCACTCTGGCCCGTAAGCGACGCCGGATTGCGGATCGCCGCTCACTTTTACAACAGCAATATGCTACGGCACGGCGGGAATCTGGAAGCCGTCCTAAACGGCAAGATACTCGACGAACAACAGCGCAAGTGCATGGTCTGGGACATCGAGCGAGGGCAGAGCAACCGCATCGAGCCTTTCGCCTGGCAGACCGATACCTGCATAGGCGGCTGGCATTACGACAAGGGGCTTTTCGAAGGGCATCGCTACAAGAGCGCGAAGACCGTTCTCCAGACGCTGGCGGACATCGTCAGCAAAAACGGCAACCTGCTGTTGAGCGTTCCGGTGCGGGCCGACGGAACAATCGATTCCGACGAGGTGAAGATCGTGGAAGACATTGCCGCGTGGATGGACGTCAACCGCGAAAGCATCTTCGGCACTCGCCCGTGGAAGGTCTTCGGCGAAGGCCCGGCCATCGAATCCGCCGCCCCGCTAAGCGCCCAGGGCTTCAACGAGGGCAAGGGCAAGCCTTTCACCGCCGAGGATATACGTTTTACTCAAAAAGGCGATGCAATTTACGCCATCTGCCTTGGTTGGCCGACGCAGCCGCTAAAGATCAAGTCGCTGGGCAAGCAGGCCAATCTTCTCGACAAGCAGATTGCAGACATTCAACTGCTCGGCAGCGATGAGAAGATCGAGTGGACCGAGGGCGATGACGCGCTGATGATCGATCCGGCGCAGAACAAGCCCTCGGACGCGGCCGTGGTCTTCAAAATCCAATTGAAATAAATGTTAAATCGAACCCACAAAAAAGGGAAGGCTTTCACATGCCGCAACTTACCATGGAAACCGCCCACGGCCTGGGCCGGGAAGAAGCCGCGCGACGATTGAAAGAAAAATTCCTTGCCGTGCGCGACCGTTATGGTTCGCACGTGGACAATCTGCGGGAAAACTGGATCGATCACACGTTTACGTTCGGTTTTAAGGCCATGGGCATGGGTATTTCCGGCACCGTGCAAGTGGAAGACGCCAGCGTAAAACTCAAGACCGAATTGCCCTTGGCGGCAATGCTTTTCAAAGGCTCCATCGAGCGGCAAATCCGTCAGGAATTAAGCGGCTTGTTGGCATGAATTATGTACAGGCAGGCCATTCTTTTCAGCTTGCGCAACTCCCCCCGACCAAATGGAAGGAATTGCCCAATACCGTAAAAGACTACGGCGATCGGCCCGAGCAAATTTTCGTGACCTACGAAACCCTGGCCCAGCGCTTCGGCCGCGACGAGATGGCCCGATTGCCCTTGGGCGCGGTAGCCATGTACACCTACGTGGACAAGTTGCGGACCGGATTGACCCAACTCATGGCCGGCGCCCGCAGCTTCCGCCTGGATACGGTCAAACGAGCCGACCTAATCTCACTGACCGAAGAAGCGGCTAAGGTTTCCGGAATTCCTTATATCATGGACGCGGGCATGGAAGAGGCAGAAAAAATCCTCAACAGCTAAATTATGAACACAAAACGCAGAATGCAGAACGAGGAACGAGGAATTGATGTTCTTCGTTCCGCATTTTATTTCTTCGTTAAAACCAATACGATGCACAGGAAAGAAAAGGGGGCTCAACTCCTTTTCTCCTGCAGAAACCTCAGATCGGTTGGTCCTGGAGTAGCCGGTAACATTGGCGGTGGGTATGGGCTCCGGTGAACTGATTGCGGCATAAAATGAACCCCGATGTGGTGTAGATATCGTACTTCATCGGTCGAATATCTATAAGGCAATCCGATAGGAATTTTGCTAGCATGGCCAAAGAAGACGCCAAGTCCGACTTCTGGAATATCATTCTCCGGGCGATAGAGGTGGAACCAATATCCGCAACATCGATCCGCGGAGCTTCCGGTTTTTCGCACCCTATTGTCTCAGTTGGAGTCGACGAGAAACGAAGTCGAGTGGTTGTCATATCCGGCGAGCCCGACGCTCGATCAGCCGCCCTGGCATACAATGATATTCAAGCGGCCATGCCCTCTCTCAAGATGATTATGGCTCACCCGGTAGCGGTAAACCTTGGCGAAGTTGCACGCATCGCATCCGAAATGCTTGGCAGAGTCTCCATCGGCCAAAGGGAATTTCAGTGGCTGAATGAAAAGAATGACAACCTAGTCGCTCAGATAAATCAATTTGCGAAAGAACTATTTAAGCGGTCAAAACAGGTCACATTAGACCCATTCATCTTTGCGTCCCTGAACTCCGTTGCGGTCTGGATGAATATCATCCAACAGCTCTCGTTGATCGAGATTGAAACACAGTCACACATTAAAACAGGCGGATCCAGCGAGGTTCCGGCGACGGAGGAGTTACAAGCTATCCATCTCACAAAACTCATTGCTCTCGACCCTGCCGAAAACGACCGGCGGCTAGGAGTCTGCCCCATTCCGCTATACGAGATCGCTCCGGAAGAGGTTGAGATCATTCAAGCCGGGGCTGATGTAGAAGCCGTGCGCGAGATCCTGCGCCGCCATGATATCCTCCAGTACTTCTTCCCTTCAGCCGATCAACTGGCCCTTGGTTTCGCGGATCGGTCGGTGATGTTGCCAGGGGAGATTGTGGATCATCTAATTCGAACTCCAGAGGTTGGTCATCCGTTCGGCGAACTCGAGATCGTGGAACCATCCGTCGAGATCAAAGACATGGTTGCGGCACTTCAGGATAGGGGCCTGCTTGTAGAGGGTGAGGCAGGCGTTGAGATTACGGACCAGGGCAGTTCTTTTCGTTCTAAGGTTCGATTCAAGCCAAGGGAGAGTCTATTGGCGCGCCTAGCGCGTATCTTTTCGGTGAAGATTCATATGAACCTGAAAGATCTTTTCAAGTAGGACATCTTGTCCAGATGTTCAAAATTGGATCGCGTAGACTAACCTTGGCATATAGGTAGAAGCACTAGAAATCACATTCGGCTGATGCTTCACCTGATCGTTGCGCTTGTATATTAATCACAACCATTTTCTCATAAGTCTCTTTTTACGACCATATTTTAGTGCCCTAAAGGATTCTTTTTTTTATCCTATTGACCTTTTTCTGGCTATTGAACCTTCAGATTTTAGATAACGTATATAAAGATGGATAGCAAGGGAAAATGGTTCTGAAGGGAAAAAAGTTGGATCAATAGCTACGCAAAGGTCAATAGGTTCGTGCAATCATTGTATTGCATTGCATCATCGCGCATGTAAAAAGGGCGGCAGTTGCGGCTGCCGCCCAAAATATGGCGTCACTTTGGTAGTACGGGGTTCTAAGAACCTACTGTCGCCGGAGTCTGGTAATCAATATTGATGCGTCCCAAAACCAGATATCGACGGCGAGGTCGACCACGGGGAGTCGAACTTAGACGCCTCGATTTTCGGAATTGGTGAAATCGATGGTAACGTGGAATGGAAGCTGGGCAGATCGAACTTCGGTATCGACGTGGGCGCGTGTAGCGAGGAATCGAATTTGTGCGTCTCGAAATTCGTTATTGAAGGAGGTGTATGGACAGAGAAATCGAACTTAGGCGTCTCGAAGGGGGAGCCAATTCTAGTCTCCGTGCTTAACGGAGAGTATGAGTGCCCCATATACGTCTCGGTCGAAATTCGATCACCGTGGATAGGTCCCAGGAAGGCGCCGAAGTCGGTCAGTTTGTTGGACGGCAGATAAGAATGCAAGTCCGGTTGATACATATTCACCCAGGTACTAGTCCCATGAATGTCTCCCATGGGAACATTCAACGATCCGCCAATTGTGGTTGCTTGCATGATAGGATCATACTTGCTTCCATTATATTTGTCCTCATAATGGCGGTTCCCCAAAACGTTTGCCACAACTCCCGTCTCGCCCAAAGGCAAGGGTATTGATGTGCCGATATCAACGTGTCTCCAGTCGGGCTTATAGCCTTCGTCAAACTTGTCGCCCCAGGTGAATGGGCCAATGTGCACCTGTCTGCTGTCCGGAATTATCGAGCCGTTATCCAGTTTGTCTTTCCACTCGATATTCGCCCAGGATGGACCGATACGAGTGTTACGATCTAATCCACTGTCGAAATCCTGGGCTGCGATGGGTATCGAACGCCCGGCCAGTAAAAATAGCGCCACTGCAATTCCTAATCCTAATTTTTGTCTTCGCGTGATCATGGTAGTGCTCTCCTTTCATTTTTCGAGCATTGTTTGAAAAAATAATCCATCCTTGTCTAAAATTTTCGGCCATATGCTGGCCTGACATCCTGTTGTACCGAGTAGTTTTTTTGAACCGCCGCGGCCGGTTCCGATCGCTACTCGAAATGAAGACACCTGCTGAATACAGGAATTGCGCAACAAAATGAAAAAATGTACAGCGCATGGTTTTGCTCTCGTCTCAAGTCAGAGAGAGCGCGTTGTGACGCACAGATCGCGAGAAAGGCGTTGACATTTGATCTCGGCGATCTATTTCCGACTGCGGTAGAATGCCGGTTGGCCCTCTAAAGCCAAGCGGGGTGAGTCGGTCAACAACCTTCTCACCCCAGCTTGGTCGATTTTTTCCCGTTCTGAATGCCGGCTTACGGTCGCAGATATATCGGCGGTGTGGTGTCGCCGACCAGCACGGGGGTCTGCTCGACGTGGAACACTTTCTTCGTGTAAGCTGGGACCCGATCCTTGACGTATTCATAGGCCACGGGAACTGTAAGCGGCTCACCTTCTCGGAGGCGCTCCAATAAGAAGTGAGTCATAACGCTGAAATCCCCTTCTTGTCGTATCAGGGCGATTTGGCGGGCCATGGCCGAAGCCAACTTGACGATCTGCGTTTGGCCGATCCCTTTTGTGCGGCCCAAGTAGTCGTCGAGAAAATTAAACGGGACGGAAGGGGCGGGATCCACTGGTCCCTTTTCGCCTCCGGCCCCTTGACCGCCGGCGTAACAGGTATCAAGAATCAAGATG